>JASJDT010000078.1 GCA_030065655.1 Desulfocapsaceae bacterium
CAAAAAACTGCAGTGGATCGAATGACCGTCTCCGGCATCTCAGGCGCAGTGAGTGATCCGATTATGCTGGGTTTTGTCGTATCCGATATTCAGATCGTTGCAAACAGTGAATTCATGAAGAAAAACCCTGCTGCAAAGAAGTTTTTCGAGGTTTTTCAACTTGATCTCATTGACATCAGCGAGCAGAATACCAGGATGAATGAAGGCGAGAAAAGCCAGAAAGACATCGAAAAGCATGTCGACGAGTGGATTGCCAAGAATAAATCCACCTGGGACGGCTGGCTCGCTGAAGCTCGCAAGGCCGCAATGTAATAGCTTTATTTTAGAGTGTATAAAGATCCCGGAGGACTCTCTCCGGGATCTTTCTCCCTGAGGATTTCACCCAGATACATCTGGCGGAATTATTCTGCATAACAGTGTAAAGCAGCTTTCAATTGCTGTTATCAGGAGGTGCGATGGCTCAACGATCAACTCACATAAAATCTGTAACTCAACATTTGCGTATTGTTTTCAGAGCAGTGCAGGCGCATTCCAAGTATGTTGAAAAACAGTGTGGTCTAAGCAGCGCCAAACTTTGGATGCTTTATGAATTGCATTCCACACCCGGAATAAAGGTTTCCCAACTTGCCTCGGCTCTGGCCATCCATCCTTCAACCTGCAGCAATATGCTCGACAAACTCGAGGAAGGTGGATTTGTCAGTAAAGAACGAAGTAAGAAAGATCAACGCGCTGTGCACATTTCATTGACAGACAAGGGTAATTCCGTTTTGAAAAAAGCTCCCAAACCCGCCCAGGGCGAACTAAGCGGAGCACTGGAAAAACTTTCTGATGAAAACCTTGTGCTTCTCGAACAAGGACTTGGCAAGTTGGTTCAGGCCTTACACAGTAAAAACGAAAGTGCTGCTCTTTTTCCCATCCCTGACACCTTAAAAGAAGAAAATTGACCTCTCGGCAGTAAACCAAACTTGTGCGTTTGCAGGGCTATCCTTTTGTCCTGCTCTTCTTCAGAATAAAAAAGCGCTGTGGCCAAAAACCACAACGCTTGCATTATCATAGGGTCTGAACGCCTTTTTTATCAAATTCTGCCTAGCCGGGATATTTCCCTTCTATGTAGTCCTTCAAATAGCGATTTTCCACTTCTTTTTCTTTAATCTGGGCTTTTACCGCATCACCAATGGAGATAATCCCCTTAAGGTCAGTACCTTCAAGGATTGGTACGTGGCGTATTCTATTCTCGGTCATTATCGCCTGAAGATAATCAACATCGTCATCCATGGTCGCAACAATAAGATCTTTGGTCATAATCTCGCTGACCTTGAGCTTGCTTATCTCCTCAAGATTTCTCAGGACCACGATAAGAATATCCCTGGGTGCGATTATCCCCTTGATCTTATCGTGTGAGTCGACAACAAGGAGTGAACCTATTTTATTGGCAGCAAAAATGGCCAGAGCATCAGTCAAGGTATTATCCTCATGACAGGTAACGACTCTGCTTCCCTTACTTTCAAGTATCTCTCGTGCTTTCATCACAGAACTCCTTCTAAGCCGTAATCGCCATTATCTCAATTTCTTAAACATCCGAAAATATTCTTTCTCCCCACTTCTCTTTCTGCAACAAACCCCAGCAATCAACTACCTCAATTATACACCAAACCTTATCGAGCAAGCAAAAACGGCAATATCAGTTGCTATCTTCCATTTATACGCTCACCGGCAACAAGCTTAAGGCGAAAACGCAAAATACCAGAAAAAACGTGGTCGCCTGGGCCAGAGGTGATTTGGCCACAGCAAAGTCATCCCGAGCCTCGTGAAAATACATGGTGATGATCAGGCGCAGGTAATACCACATGGAGATTACGCTGCTGACAATTGCCAAGACGGCAAGTAGTACCTGACCAGCATTGATGGCGTTGACGATAATGTAGAACTTACCCATAAATCCGACGGTTGGAGGGATGCCCGCCATGGAGAGAAGAAAGATGGATATCGCCGCAGCTGAGAATGGTCTCACCTTGGCAAGCCCTCTGAAATCGTCGAAGGTAATGCGTTGCTCATCCTCACCGGAGAGATAGGATAGAGCGGCAAACATGCCCATGGTTGCAACTGCATAGGCAGCAAGATAAAAAACGATCACATTTGCGGTAAAATCACGTGAAGTAAAGGCTACAAGTGCAATCAATAGATACCCGCTATGTACTATTCCGGAAGCCGCCAGCATTCTCTTGAGGCTGTTCTGGCCAATGGCGATGAGATTGCCTCCAAACATGGTAAATACTGCGATATAGAACAAATACTCGACCCAGGAGGCCTGTAGTCCACCATCGAGAATAAGAAAGTTGGCAAAAACGGCAAATACGGCTGTCTTCAGGGCAGTGGCCATGAAACCGGTGACGGGCATGGCCGCACCGTCATAGACATCGACAACCCAAGCATGAAAAGGAAAAGCCGCTATTTTGAAAAGTAAAGCGACCAGGATAAAAAAGGCGCCCACCACCAGGATCGAGCTGGCAAAAAAACCGTTAGCACTAATAAATCCGGCTATTTCTGCAAACTTGGTACTTCCAGTCCCACCGTACATAAGAGCACTGCCCATGGCAAAAAAACCACCGGCAAAAGCACCAAGCATGAGATACTTGAGCACGGCTTCGGTGGCCTTTATATTTCTTCTATGCATACCAACGAGGACATAGATCGCCAGAGACATGATTTCCAGAGAAATAAAAGCGGTAATAAGTTCCTGGGCCATGGTTAGCAGCATCATGCCAGAGGCAGCAAAAGCCGTCAGTGCATAATATTCTGAGGTGATAAACCTATTTTGCTTGAAGTAGGTATGCGAACTCAGACAGGTAAAAAAGCCGCAGGCAGTAATAATCAACCCAGCTACCGCAGTAAAACTATTACCAACCAGCATTTCATTAAAAACACCACTAAAAATGCGTGCGTCTCCCTGCCCGAGCCCAAAAAGCTGCATACAGAATCCGAAGAGAAAGATTACCATGGCACCAAAGCAGGCGATCTCGTCTCTGACATTCTCAAAAGCGGCAAGGAGCATCAACAGGATCGCCCCTGAAGTGATGATCAGTACCGGCAGCAGGAGTAACAAATCAGTCATAATAGTTTCCCATCTCAATCGTTAGTGAGTTTGAGTAAGCCAGACTCATCAAGTCTTTCGGCTAGTTGAGGATTATCCTGGGTCGCCATTTGCAGGATATGTTTCTGAGCAGCTGGCTCGATTTTGGCAATAAATGGTTGGGGATAGATGCCCATTACTAAAATGAGGATGATCACCGGAAGAAAGACCAAGGTTTCATAAGCGCTTAAGTCCTTGAAATTGGCTGTTTTGGAATTGGCTTCTTCAAAAAACACCCGTTGGAAAAGCCATAGCATGTAGCAGACACCAATAACCACTGAGGTCCCGGCCAGGACGGCGATGACCATGTTGAATTTGACAGCACCTAGGATGATGAGAAACTCACCGATAAAACCGCTGGTTCCTGGAAGTCCGCAGGAGGCGAGCATGGCAATCGCAAAAAATGTTGCAAAAACAGGAGCTTTATAGGCCACACCACCAAGATCGTCAATATGCCTCGTTTCGGTGCGCTCCTCGAGAATACCTAGAAAAAGAAAGAGTATCCCTGTGCTGGTGGCATGAGCGACGATCTGGAAAAGCGTACCGGTGAGTGCCTGTACGTTCATGCAGAAGATACCCAGAGCGATGATGCCCATATGCGAGGCTGAAGAGAAAGCCAGCATTCGCTTAAAGTCTTTCTGGGCAATCGCCGCAATACCGCAATACATCAAGCCGATCACCCCGCAATACGCCAGGATAATGGCATAGCGCGCCATCTCAACCTCAAACACCGGCACGACAAGGCGAATCACACCGTAGACACCGATCTTGGCCATGATGGCCGAGAGAATGAATGTGGTTGAATAAGGGGCCTCGGTGTATGCTTCCGGCAACCAGGTATGCAGAGGAAACAGGGGAATCTTGATACCAAATGCCAACATCATCCCAACAAAGGCGGCGACCGCAAAGCCGCCCTGCAACTCGAGACTTGCCATCCTGGCGATCTCGAAACTCCACACACCGGTCTGGGTATGATGGGCAACAGCCACATAAACAAGCGCCGCCAGCATGCAGAGGGAGCCGGCAATGGTATAGATAGTTATCTTAATGGTTGCCGCAATCCGGTTTTCTCCACCGTAAAGACCAATAATGAAAAAGATGGGCAGCAGCATTATCTCCCAAAAAATATAGAAGACAACCAAATCCGCTGCTGCTATGGCGCCAACCATGGCGCCAAGTGCAATCAGCAGGTTGCAGTAGTACGCCTTACTTTTGGCGGTAAACAGCATGAAAACCATGGGAAAGAGAACAGCAGCAGCCATAAGCACAAACAGACTAATACCATCGACTCCAACATGATAGCTGATCCCCAGTCCCTCTATCCAATTCAGCTTTTCGACAAACTCAAGCCCACCCCCGCCGGAATAATCCGCATACACTTTCAAACCGCAAACGAGAACAACAACCGCCACAGCCAAGCCCAGGATGCGAACCCCGTTTTTGCTGACAGGCAAAATCAGCAAGGCAACACCTACAAGCAGCGGTAGAAAGATCATGACTGAGAGAATATGTTCAAACATGATTAACCTTTATTAATTCAATGTTTGCGAAAGAAACAGGCTCATCAGACTCAAACCGATGACCATGTAGATGGCATAGATACGGACATAGCCGACCTGAAATACCTTAAAGGCCTGGCCGATAAGCTGATACAGCAGAGATGACAGCTTGACATGCCCATCCGTCACATAAGGCTCCAGCGTTCTCTGGATTGCAGCACCAAAAGCCTTATACGGTCTGACAATGACCGCATGATAAAACTGATCAACATAAAAGAGGTTATAGGCGAACTTGGCAAAACCCTGAAATTCCGGTTCTTCTGCACCCTGACCAAATTTCCGGTAGGCAATGAAAGCGCCAATTGCAAAAGCAGCAATGGAGGCGGCAATGGCAAGAAGCTCAAGGCCCAGCGAAGCGTGAGGGTGATGTTCGACCAGACTGCCGGCCAGCCAGTGGGTCACCTGCTGATGTCCGCCAAATATCGCCGGTAGATTGAGGTAACCTGCAAAGACAGCCCCTATTGCCAGAATAACCAGGGGTACGGTCATCACCTTGGGTGATTCCTTGGCGTGAGCATAGGCTTCCTCATCCCGAGCACTGCCGTGAAATACCAGAAAGAACATGCGGAAGGTATAGTAGGCGGTCATTGCCGCGACAAGAACGCCCACCAGCCAGACTCCTGGATAGCCATTCGCAAGAGCCATGTAGAGGATCTCATCCTTGCTGAAAAATCCAGAGAGCAGCGGACAGCCAGCCAAGGCTAGACAACCGATGAGCATTGTCCAGTAGGTGGTTGGCATCTTCGCCTTGAGTCCGCCCATTTTCCAGATATCCTGCTGATGATGCAGGGCACAAATTACCGAGCCGGCCCCGAGAAAGAGCAGTGCCTTAAAGAAGGCATGGGTGAAAACATGAAATATACCGGCGGAATAGGCGGCAACACCGACACCGGCAAACATATAACCAAGCTGACTGACGGTTGAATAGGCCAGCACCTTTTTAATATCCTTCTGGAACATGCCAAAAATGGCGGCCAACAGCGCCGTGAGGATACCAACCCAGGCAACTACCGCCCCGGCCAAGGGTGCCTGCACGTAGAGAAAGCTGAACCTGGCAACCATATACACACCTGCCGTTACCATGGTAGCGGCATGGATAAGGGCGGAAACCGGAGTTGGACCGGCCATGGCATCGGGTAACCACACATAGAGCGGGATCTGGGCAGATTTACCGGTGGCGCCGACAAAGAGCAGCAGACATATGGCCAAGCCCATTCCGGGAGCAAGTGCTGAGGCATTTTCTCGCAAGGAAAGATAATCAAATCCTCCTGAACCTATGGCCCAGAATAGCAGCGACATGCCTAGGATAAAGCCAAGATCGCCTATTCTGTTGACTATAAAGGCTTTATTACCGGCGAGAACATTGTCCCGCTCTTTACTGTAGAAGCTGATGAGCAGATAGGAGCAGAGACCGACACCCTCCCAGCCCACGAACATGACCACAGGACCATCGGCCAGGACCAGAATCAGCATTGAACCCAGAAAAAGATTGAGATAGGCGAAAAATTTGCCAAAATTCTCATCTCCCGCCATATAACCAATGGAATAGAAATGAATCAGCGTGCCAATGAAGGTGACAAAAAGCAGCATCAAGACACTTAAGGGATCGGCGAGAAAACCCATGGCCACATCCAGTTCACCGACATTGAACCAGGTAAAGACCTTCTGACTGAAGTAGCGACCCTCTTCAGGCATTCCTTTGAGCTCAAAAAAGGTCTTTACCGCAAGAATAGTGGCGATTACCGGTCCGGTGACACCAAGAATACCATATAAACGCTCCGAAAGCGGCCTGGTTGTACAGGTAAACATGTGCAGCAGCCCGATAACCAGTGCACCGACAAGCGGCATCAAGGGTATAAGTACAAGATAGGTTACCGTCTGTTCCATCTCCATCACCCCTTCAATAGACTGAACATATTGGTGTCCAGTTTGCTTTTATGCTTGTGTAGCAGGATCACGACGGCCAAGGCCAGAGCAGCCTCTGCTGCGGCAACAGCCATGACCATCATGGCCAGAACATGGCCGTCCATACTTTCATGCAGTCTGGAAAAAGCGATAAAGGCAAGATTTGCGGCGTTGAGCATCAATTCGATTGACATAAATACGGTGAAAACATTGCGCCTGGAAACCACCCCGAGTATTCCTATGCAAAAAAGGATGATGCTTAGGATTAAATAATCCGCAATCATTGCTCCACCCTCCTCTTGCCAGCCAAGACCACGGCACCAACCAGCGATACCAGCAGAAGTATCGAGACGATTTCAAAAGGCAACAACCATTCTCGGAAAAGCACAACACCTACCTCCTTGACCCCACCGAAACCATTGCCCATTATGCTTGCCTCACTTCCCGGAAGGGCCTTTACAGCTTTGGTCATAAGCAGTCCAACTGGTGCGATCACTACAATCCCACCCAGATAATAGGCCCACCGCCATTCTTCCTTGGGAAGATCCTCTTTGCGGATGTTAAGAAACATGATAATGAACAGAATAAGCGACATAATTGCTCCGGCATAAACTATGAGCTGAAGCACAAATATCAACTTGGCCGAAAGGAGCGAATAGAGTCCTGCCAGAGAGATCATGGTCATTACCAGACAGATCGCCCCGTTCATCGGATGACGGGCGAGCACCAGACCAAGTCCGCCTATTATGGCCAGCACTGCAAAAACAGAGAACAGCAATTCAGCTATCATGGTTATCAAAGGCCCCTTTTTTGGTAATCATCTTCGGTAAAAGCACCCGGGGTTGCCGCCAGTTCATCAAGGCCGACAAGCATCTTCTCGCGGTTATGCTCAACTAATGAAAAAATCCCGGTATCCATACGGATGGCATCCTTGGGACAGGCCTCTACGCAATAGCCACAGTAGATGCATTCAAGTAGATCTATATCGAAGCGCACCGGCAATTTTTCATCCCGGTCATCAAGCCGTTCTCCCGCTTCAATCATGATGCAGCGAGAAGGGCAATTCGTCTGGCACATGAAGCAGGCAACACATTTAATCGAACCATCCTCATGAGTGGTCAGGCGGTGCCGTCCTCGCCATCTGGGGGTAATTTCCGGCTGCTGCTCGGGATAGTGCCTGACGTAGAGTCTCGAATTGTCCCGTAAATTCCGCCAGAAATGGCCAAAGGATGTTTTCATCCCTTTGAGCACCTCAACCAGATACAGCTTTTCCGGTAGAGTATCACCTTTTCGCTTTACGACTTTAACTTTGGCGCTCATTATTCCTCTCCTCAACTTACGGCAACAACTACCGCACCGGTGATAAAAATGTTCAGCAGTGATAGCGGCAGCAGCGTCTGCCAACCAAGCTTCTGCAGCTGATCATAACGAAAACGCGGCAGTGTCCAGCGTACCCAGACATAAACAAAACACATCAACGTGGTCTTCAGCAGAAACGTGGCAATTTGCAATTCTGCCACAAATATCCGGGTTGCCACACCTCCTGAAGGGCTTAACAGAATGGCCAGCAAAATCAGCTCCATTATGGCGACAACACCCCACAATATTTTTATATAGACAGCAGCTTCACGTCTTCTCGGGTCGTTAGGACGATCATAATGGCTGACGTTGCTCTTTCTAATCCAGCCAGCGAAATAATACATGAGCACAGGTAACAGAAGCATGAGCACCACAGCGACCGGTTTGGCATAAACAACCAGGGTCTCCGTATTTAACCAAGGTATCTGATACCCACCGAAGAAGAGGGTGACAATAATAGCACTCGAGGTGAACATCGCCACATACTCGCCCATGAAGAATACGGCAAATTTCATGGCACTGTATTCCACATGAAAACCGGCAACCAATTCACTTTCCCCCTCAGCCAGATCAAAGGGAGTTCTATTGGCCTCGGCAAAGGCAGCAACAACAAAGATAATCAGGCCAAGCGGCTGAAGAATCACTCCCCACATGGGAATAAAACCAAACAGCAGCTGACCCTGGAACTGCGCCATTTCGCTAAGATTCACTGTCCCGTAGACCGCGAGGAGACTGACAAGAGCCAAACCCATGGGAATTTCATAGCTGATAACCTGAGCTGCCGCCCGTAAACCGCCAAGCATGCCATACTTGTTGGTTGAAGCCCAACCTGCCAGGATGATACCGTAGACCGCAAATCCGGCAAGCGCCAGAAACCAGAGGATACCAACGTCCGTGGGTATGGCCTGCATCACATAACTCTTATCGCCGATGACCAGGGTGTCGGCAAAAGGTACGACGGCAAAGGAGGCAACTGCGGTGAAAAAGACGATGGCCGGGGCAAAGATGAAGTAAAATTTATGCTTGATGTGGCCCGGAACGACATCTTCTTTAAAGATTAGCTTAGCGGCATCGGCGAGGTTCTGCACCAGACCGGCTGCTCGAAAACCGAATATATTCGCTCTATTCGGACCCGACCTGTCTTGAAAAAAACCGGCACCGCGTCGTTCCATCCAGACCAGAACGGCGATGAAGCACAGCGGGACAAAGGCTCCAAAGGAAACCCGCAGGATGACTAAGAGTATATCAACGTTAGACATGGGCAGCCTCGTTTTAGGTTATAATTTCAAGCCCTCGGCAGGAATTCTATTAAAATCCACCTTGGCAAGCGGTCCCTCAACCCTATGGATGGCAGCCAGAACCTCGGGCGCGCTTGACAGTGGTCCGCCAAGCCTGCGCAAAACCTCGGTAACATCGGCAATAGGTGTATTTTTTACGACTGCCGCCTGAAAACTCTGGAGAACACCATCACAGTTGATGATTGAGCCACCATACTCACTGAAGCTGGCCACAGGGATTGCAACAAAAGCCTGGTCGACAAGATTGAAATGGTGGCTGCTCAAAGCGATCACTTTTGTTTCCCGTAGTGCTTTTATCAGCCTTTTCGTATCCACTGCAGGCAGCTCATTGTCGATGCAGATGAAGCACTCCGCTTTTTCCAGTGAATCCCAGAAAAAGTCACCACCGGTATTAATACCCAAAAGCTCCAGGCCCTTTCTATTGGCAGCCTTATCATCCTGGATGAGAAAATCATCACCATCGCCTTTGACGATATAGCCATCACTATAGCCGGACAAAGACGCCCCTATTTTCTGAGCAAACACCTGCGTGGCGACGAGTTGTTCTAGAGGCAGATTTGGCGAGACGAGAATGAGGACATTTTCCGCATTGGTTATTGCCTTCTGAGCAAGAACATAGCTTTCTGTGAGATTATACGGCTTACCATTTTTCAGTGACTCAAGGAGGCGGCCTTCATTTTCTTTTTTATGGCTCAACCTTCCCTCATCACAGATGAAATAACCGTTTACCTGGTCGTTGTGGCGGGGGCGAAAGCGATAGATAGTATCGTCTTTGTACTTCTCACGGTTATGATCAATAAAGATGTTACAGCCTTTACTGCAACCATGACAGATTCCTTCGTCTTTTTTGAGAAACCACACTCGCTGCTTGAACCGGAAATCAGCGCTGGTCATCGCTCCCACCGGACAGAGGTCAACGACGTTGAGAGCATATCTGTTATTGAGTGGGCGGCCTGGAAAAATATCAACCCGGGCTGAATCTGTCCTGTTGACGATGCCCAGCTCTCCTGTTTTGGTTATCTGGCGGCAGAACCTGACACATCTGCCACAAAGCACGCATCGCTCCTGATCGTGGACTACGCCGCCACCGAAATCCAGTTTCTTGGCCTTTTTTACCTGCTCAACGTTCATGCGGCTGGAGACCCCATCATAGGTCATATAGTAATCCTGGAGTGTACACTCGCCCGCCTGGTCACACACCGGACAATCAATGGGATGATTAATGAGCTCAAACTCCATCATGTCCCGTTGTATCTTCTTAATCTTGTCCGTATCAAGCTGGACCTTCATACCCTCTGCCGCCGGAGTCTTGCAGGCAGGTACCAATGGCGGTCTGCCATCTTCGATTCCAACCAGGCACATACGACAGTTGCCGTCAGCTCCAAGAGCAGGGTGATAGCAGAAATGGGGAATTTCAATACCTACGGCGCCGACGGCATCTATCAGGTTTTTACCGGATTCGACTTCCACCTCTTCGCCGTTTACAAATAGTTTTATCATCTCAGCCATGAGCTTCGCCCTATCCCTGAATTCCAGCGGCCTGCAATGAGGCACCCTTCTCTACATATGCCTCAAACTCATGCCGGAACTTGTTTAGGTAACTGCGCACCGGCATGGTGCAAGCCGCCGAAAGTACACATACTGTTTTCATTTCTATATTGTCGCACAACTCCAGGAGGAGATCGATATCCTCGCTGCTCCCCCCTCCGGCTAGAATTTTCTTGGTAATCTTCAACATCCACCCCAGCCCTTCCCGACAGGGAGTACATTGCCCGCATGACTCATGATGGTAGAAGTCGATAAGGTTTTTCACCAAAGCAACAATATCCACGGTATCATCGAGAACGACGATACCGCCGGAGCCGAACATGGTTCCATGTTCAGCCATCGATTCATAATCCAGGGTGGCTGTTTTGGCTTCTTCGGCTGTAAGAACAGGAGTTGAACTACCGCCCGGAATGACACCTTTGAGTTTTCTACCCTTCCAGACACCGCCGGCAACCTTATCAAGTACGTCAAGAACTGGTAATCCCAGGGGAAGCTCATACATACCGGGCTTTTCCACATGACCGGAAATGCCAAAAAGATGCGTACCGGCACTTTTTTCCGTGCCGTAGGCAGTATAAGCCTCAGCCCCCTGATCAATAATAAATGGTAACGAAGCGATACTCTGGACGTTGTTGATGATCGTTGGACAATCGTACAATCCGACCACTGCAGGAAATGGGGGTTTACTGCGCGGCTGCCCCTTTTTGCCTTCAATGGACTCAAGCAAAGCGGTTTCCTCACCGCAGACGTAGGCGCCGGCACCGCGGTGCACGGTTACTTCAAGTTTGAAGTCACGTCCGGCAACCGTGTCTCCCAAATATCCAGCTTCGTAGGCTTCATCAATGGCCTGCTGGAGAATTCTAACCTGGGAGGTGTATTCTCCACGGATATAGATATAGGTATCGTGGCAACCGATGGCATAACAGCAGATGATGATGCCTTCAATAAGCATGTGCGGATCACGGACCAGGATATAGCGGTCCTTGAAAGTGGCCGGCTCCGATTCATCTGAATTGACTGCCAGGTAAACCGGTTTACCGGTATCCTTGGGAAGAAAGGACCATTTTACGCCAGCCGGAAATCCTGCACCACCTCGCCCTCTGAGTCCGCTTTTTTTAACTTCCTCGATGACATCAGCCGGCTCCATGGCAAAAAGCTTTTCCAGGGTTGCATAGGCCCCATGCTCTTTGGCCACTTCCAGTTTATGACTGTTTTCTATATCAAACTTGGCACTGAGAATTTTCACTTCCATTCCGCGCCCTCCTTATTCCAAACCGGCCAACAGGGTTTTCATCTTCTCCACATTCATCTCCTCGTGGAACTCGCCGTTGACCTGAACCACCGGGGCGGTGCCGCAATGGCCCAAACATTCAACTTCCTCCAGGCTGAATCTGCCGTCATCACTTATCTCGCCGGGTCTGACCCCGATCTCCTCGGCAAGGAAGTCGATGATGTTCTGTTTTTCCCGCAGCCAACACGATAGGGTTCTGCAGACGCAGATATGATATTGGCCCATGGGTTTGAGATGGTACATAGTATAAAAGGTAGCCGCCTCAAACACTTTGGCAGCATACGTACCAATCCGATCGGCGATATAGGCGATGGCCTCGGCGGAAACCCAGCCTTCCTGCTCCTGGGTGAGCCAGAGAGCCGGTAGAATCATGGACTCTCTAGTGGGATATCTCTTTACTAGCCGCTCAAACTCAGCATCCCGTTCAGCATCGAACTTGAAAGGTTTTCCTGTTTCAATAAGCTGTGAACGATCACTCATCTATCCAACTCCCCACCTATTATATTGATGCTGCCAAGATTTAAAATTGCATCGGCCACCATCTCACCCTCTACCATTTCATGGAAACCGCCCATTTTGTAAAAACAGGGTGGGCGAACCTTGCACTTATACGGCTGTCCCGAACCATCGGAGACGAAATGAAAGCCGAGTTCACCGTTGGCCGCCTCGAAACTGTCATACCACTCGCCCTTCGGTACCTGTATGCCATCGAAAATTAACTTGAAATGACTGGCCAGGGCTTCGATATTGCCGTAGACCTCATTTTTAGAAGGAAGTGCAATACGCTTATTATCGATGAATACCGGACCGCCTGGAATCATTTTCATGGCCTGGCGAATGATCTTCATGGATTCGAACATCTCTTCGAAACGAACCATCATTCTGTCATAGATATCTCCGTTGGTCCCAACGGGAATATTGAAATCGAAGGCCTCGTAATTGTAATACGGTGCATCCTTGCGCAGATCGAAAGGCACCCCGCTGGCCCGTAGACAAGGGCCGGTGAAACCATAAGCCAAGGCGGTCTCCCCGGGAAACGCACAGCAGTTCTGGGTGCGTTCATGGACAATACGATTCTGGAGAACAAGAGCGAGACAATCACTAATACCCTTTTCAATATCCTTGAGCTGGTTTTCCATATCAACTTCCCAGCCCTCGTAAAAATCGCGGTACATCCCCCCAATTCGAGTAAATGAACTGGTCAGTCTGGCACCGGTCAATCTGCTGATAAAATCATAGGAGGCCTCTTTTTCATTGTAGAGATACCAGTAGTTGGTCAAGCCTCCCATATCAACGAGATTAGCGGCAAGACAGACCAGATGATCCTGAATTCGGTAGAACTCCGAGAGAACAACGCGCATGAACTGGGCTCGTTCGGTAATCTCGATACCCATCCATGATTCCACTGCCTTGACGTAGGCAATGTTGTTCAACATTGATGAGCAATAATTCAGGCGGTCAGTCAGGGGAACAATCTGATTATACGTGCGTTGCTCGGCCGTTTTTTCAAAACCGCGATGGAGATAGCCTATCTCATTTACATTGGCAAGAATGGTCTCGCCATCGAGGGCGGTAAGAATACGAATGGCACCATGGGTTGCCGGGTGTGAGGGGCCGAGATTGAGAAACATCACCTCGGTATTGATATCTTTGATGGTGGACTCATCAACACCATTCTGGGCGAGGCGCTCCTTAATGGGGCCTTCGAGACTATCCGACTCCAGACAGATCTGCCGGTTTTCTATATCAAAATCCTTACGCAGCGGATGCCCCTGGAACTGCCAGTGGTTGAGAATTCTACGCAGATCGGGATGTCTCTTAAAGTTTATACCGTACTGATCAAACACCTCCCGTTCAGCCCAATTAGCCGCCGGCCAGAGGTCGGTGGCGCTGACCACACCCTTGACCGGATCGGCGACTCTCGATTTGACCTGTAATAGCCTGTTCTTCTTCCAGTTTCGCAGGGTATACACAACAGCAAAGCGATCGCCTGTATGTCCGGGATAATGGAGGTAGTCCACGGCAGTAACGTCGAGGAGAAGCGAAAAATCAAGATCAGGATAATTCCTCAGCCGGGCCAAGGTTCCGTGCAGCTTGTCCTCCGGGACATCGATCACCACCGTATCAAGCACCTCGGTAAACTGCCCATACGGAAAAGCGGTTTTCATTATTTCAATTGCCGTCGCATCCATATCAATCGAGCATCCCTTTAAAGTCTTTATGACGGTCAACCAACAGGCTTTCACCCTTGATTTGATCCTGGATTTTCATCAGCGCATCCAATACCGCCTCTGGCCGGGGCGGACAACCGGAGATATAGGCATCCACCGGGATGATCTTGTCTATTCCCTGAACGGTACAATAGTTGTCATATATTCCCCCGGAGCTGGCACATGCACCCATGGCCACGACCCATTTGGGCTCAGCCATCTGCTCATAGATTCTTTTAAGAATAGGCGCCTGTTTATAGCTGATCGTGCCGCAGACCAGAAGCAAATCCGCCTGCCTTGGAGAAAAACGAACAACCTCCGCTCCCCACCTGGAGATATCATGCTGTGAGGCAGCGGCGCTCATAAATTCAATAGCACAACAGGCGGTACCAAAGATAAAAGGCCATAGTGAATACTGCCGGCCCCAGTTGACCACGGCATCAAGTTTTGTGGTGAGAACATTGTCACCGAGTTTTGCTTCCAATCCTAACGCCAATTGAGCACCCCTTTCTTTAAAATATAGATAAGTCCGGCGAGCAACAGCAGCATAAATACTACCATTTCGATGAACCCGAACCACCCGAGTTCCCGAAGAGCAACGGCCCATGGATACATGAAAACGGCTTCTATATCGAAGATGAGAAAAAGAATGGCAACCAGATAAAACTTGACGCTGAACTTCTGGTCGGCCAACCCTATGACATGCTGAATGCCACTCTCATAGGCTTCATTTTTAGCTTTGCCACCAACCCGGGGTCCAAGAACTCCCGTGACAATCATGAGAAGAGGAACGATGAAAGCGATTCCCAACAGGGCAATCGCGGAGAAAACGAGCTCGTTTGACATAATCTGCCCCTTTTAACCTATTCTTATAAACCAATGGTTTCAGTTGGTTTACAAAAAAACAGCGACTGAATGACCATTCATTACCAAGCATAGCCATTCACTGTCAAGTGTTTTTACCATATCAAAACAGGCACTTAAACAACACATCGCCTAACCAATCTTGCCCAAAATGCTCAAGCTTTCTGTGCAAAGAAATATAATAGAACTTCATTATTGGTCCTACCAAATGAACTAAACTCGGCGAGTAATTTTTGGAGCGGTTGCGCAGCGGTATTGCTTTTCCACAATCATTACAGTAATTGAAGGCATTTTAGAATTTGAGAATTGTGGACGAAGAAAAGACCAGTCTCAATCGGGTCAACGCCAGAAACGCCCAGACGGCACAACGAACTTGTGCAATAGCTCATATTTGCTTATGACTTACCACAACGTGGTAATAAAGCTCATTTCCTGTGGTCCAAATAAATGCAATAATTACATAATTATATAGCAAAAGCAGAAAAGCATTCATTCTACTTAAACAATTATTAAGCGATGATTATGTAGCTGTATTACATTATCCACAATAATTTGTGTTTACTTTTGACCTCCGGTGGAGGGAAGACAATTTTCAAAAAAGATGACAGAATGTTTTTTTTGTCAGGCTTTTTTGCAAGGTTATCTAAATAACACAGTTATCAACAGGTTCTTTCTACACCTGTGAGAAGCTCTAATGATTAGATCACCATCCTTCTTATACCTGAGCAGATAAGGGGAGCATGGCTTGAGTTTATGAGAATATGCCATAATTGTTTATTTTGAAGACACCTTTCAGAAAAAAAGCATATTAATATTAGGGTCAGCCAATGAAGAAAGTCATTTCAACTGAGAAAATTCCTATCAAAATGTGGCTTGACGACATTGAGGAGGGAGCTCTTCAGCAGGCGAGAAACCTCGCCAATTTACCCTTTGCCTTTCATCATGTGGCCATAATGGCTGATGCTCATTTTGGTTATGGGATGCCCATCGGTGGTGTGCTAGCTACCGATGAGGTCGTCATTCCTAACGCAGTAGGTGTTGATATCGGCTGTGGCGTATGCTGCCTGCAAACATCGCTTACCGATATAGAAGACAAGACCCTTAGAAGCATTCTCGGTGCCATCAGAAAGACCATTCCGACCGGCTTCAAGCATCATAGGTGCAAGCAGGATGAGGCGATGATGCCAAAAGCAGCAGAAGGACTGGATAGTTTGAAAATCGTCTCCCAGGAATACGAAAGTGCTCTGGCTCAACTGGGAACCCTTGGCGGTGGTAATCATTTCATCGAAATTCAGAAAGGCAGTGACAACCATATCTGGGTCATGATTCACAGCGGCAGTCGAAACTTGGGCTACCGCGTGGCCAATCACTATAACAGTGTCGCGGTTAAGCTCAACAAGAAGTGGAAGTCTCCCGTCAACCCGAAATGGCAGCTTGCCTATCTTCCGCTTAGTTCAGCAACCGGCTGGAATTATCTTGTAGAAATGCAGTATTGTGTCGATTTTGCCTTGTGCAACCGCTTGCACATGCTGCAGCAGGTTAAAACAATTTTTGAGGATCATGCGCCAGAGATAAGATTTGCCCAACCACTCAATGTCGCTCACAATTATGCTGCTCGCGAAAAACATTTTGGCCAGGATTTAATCATTCACCGAAAAGGAGCCACCAGAGCCTTTGCCAGGGAAATGGGCGTAATTCCAGGCTCACAGGGCATGGAAAGTTATATTGTTCGCGGCTTGGGCAACAGAGAAAGCTTTTGCTCCTGTTCCCATGGCGCCGGCAGAAAACTTGGACGAAAACAGGCACAGCGCACCTTGAAGCTGCAAGAGGAAATCGACTTTCTGGAAAAGAGAAATATCCTTCATGAAATCCGCAGTAAGAAGGATCTTGACGAAGCAGCTGGAGCTTATAAGGATATTCACAGCGTTATTGCCAGTCAGGATGATCTCATTGAGGTAGTAACTGAGCTCAAACCGCTGGCTGTGATTAAAGGCTAACCCGGATTTCCCATGAGCGTTGTGTTGAATTTGAAAAAATATATTTAGATTACAAATTGTTGGATACGGTTTTATGCCTCTTCAAATCAACATAATGTTCACCAAAGGCCAGCCGATCTCACCGAGTATGTGAGAAATCCGGGCTAGTCAGGGTGC
Organism: Desulfocapsaceae bacterium; assembly: GCA_030065655.1. Lineage (GTDB taxonomy): Bacteria > Desulfobacterota > Desulfobulbia > Desulfobulbales > Desulfocapsaceae > Desulfopila_A. The sequence continues at coordinate 17,318 of JASJDT010000078.1, forward strand.
CAGACGCTCGATTTGCCAGCCGTCACTAGTCGGCAGATAATGAAAACGATCATGGAGACGGTTTTTTCTACCCTGCCAGAATTCATACTCATCCGGAACCACTTTATAGCCGCCCCAGAAAGAGGGCAGCGGAACCTGACCCTCGCCAATTTTCTTTTTCATCTCGGCGAACTTCTGCATAAGCATCTGCCGCGACGACAGTTTATGGCTCTGACTGGAAACCCAGGCTGCCACCTGACTTTCCTTGGGTCTGGACATGAAGTATTTGGCAGACTCTGCTGTGGAAATCTTTCTGGCCTGGCCATTAATCATTATCTGGCGTTCCAGCTCAAGCCAGACAAAAAGCAGGCTCACCTTCGGGTTCTCAGCTATTTCTTTTGCCTTCCTGCTCTCGTAGTTGGTAAAAAACACATAGCCGCCACTGTCATAGTACTTCAATAACACCGTTCTCTGGCTAGGCCTCCCAGTCGAATCAACGGTTGCCAGAATCATCGCCGTGGGATCGGCTATATCTGTTTTACGGGCCTGCTCAAACCAATCGGTAAACTGATCAACCGGGTCAGCCGCCAAATGCTCGCGCTTCAATCCTCCTTTAAGATATTCGCGTCGAAAGTTACTGATATCCAATTAAAACCCCTTCTCGTATAGACGGTAACGATTTATGCATCAAACCAGACCTCTTTTTTTATGGCCGGTCTCTTTTTAATAATATGTATAAAAACCCACTACCAAGCAGCCCACCGCAAATAGGGCATAGCCGGCAGTTAAAACAGTCACAATATAAGGTAAATTGGTAAAACGGCAAGAGCTTTCAGGCGGGAACAGGCAAGCGGCTATTCCTGTGACCTGGGCAGAGAAATGGTAAAAGTGGTCCCCACGCCAGGTTGAGAGGCCACGCTGATGGACCCCTGATGGTTTTCCTTAATGATAAAATAGGAAACCGACAATCCTAAGCCGGTTCCAACACCAACGGATTTAGTTGAAAAAAACGGCTCAAAAATCCGCTTAACCGTTTCCTCATCCATACCGGCACCATTATCTGTAAAATCGATACACAGCCATTCCTGATGTTCATAAATGCGTAATCTCAGGGTTGGCTCAGGAACCGCCACTTCCGGATTTACATCACTGGCTCCCGGTATCATCGCCTGGGCAGCATTTTTCAACATATTAAAGAATACCTGCTGGACGGCGCTCTCGTCACAGCGCACTTGCTGGACGGTAGGATCGTATTCGCGAATGACTTTAATGCGACGAAAATCAAATTTCTTTTTCAAATCGTAATCATTGGCAGCAAGTTCCACGGTTTTATCCAACAACTCAGAGATGACGCAAGGAAGGTGTTGAGAGCTGCCCTTTCTACTGAACGAGAGCATATTAGTGATAATTCGGGCAGCCCTTGAGCCGGACTCAAGAATGGAGTCAATCATTATGAAAATATCTCTCTTTTGGAGATAGCAGTTCAGCTCTTCCATGGAGATGTTGCATTGATTGGCTGCTTGCCTGTTTTTCTCAAGTTCAGGTGAAAAACGGGTTTGTATTACCTGAGCACTTTGCATGATCCCGGCAAGCGGATTGTTTATCTCATGGGCCATGCCGGCGGCGAGGCCGCCAACAGACATCATCTTCTCTGTCTGCACCATGACCTCCTCCAACCTCACCTTTTCGGTGATGTCGTCAAGCCGAATGACTGCACCCTCACTGCCTTTTAGCCGCAGTGGATAAATGGTTACATCCACAAGACGTCGCACTCCATCAATAGGCAAACTGCAGCGTGACTCTTTACTGGCTCTCCCCTTATCCAGGGCTTCTTCAACAAGCTTCGTCATCTCCGCCATGCCAGGCAGGACTTCGTAAAGTAGTCTGCTATGAGCAGCAGACCGACTCACTCCCGTTATCTTTTCAGCTTCATTATTCCACTGATTTATTATGTTATTTTTATCGACACTCACCAACATGGACGGCATCGAATCAACCATATCGCTCAGGTAAGTGCGTAGGTATTGCAACTCTGCCTCGGAGGTTTTTCGTTCATGAATTTCCTGATTGAGAGTGGTAATGTTGTCTTTAATACTGTCACGCATATTGGCAAAACTCCGGGCCAAACTGCCGATTTCATCCTCCCTGGAGGTATCCAACTCGGTAAGAAAATCGCCTTCGGTCAGTTTTCTGCAATCGAGGCGCAACTGTTGGATCGGCTTGGAAATCATGGTGTCGATAAAATAGATTAACACCGCCAGCACCAGAAGAAGCAGCACCAAAAGTCGAAAGGTCAGCCAGACCACGGTTTTCACCAGCGTAGATCCGGAAAACCTGTCTGTGACAAAGATGTTAACACTTCCCAGCTTCTCACCATTGAGTGAAATGGGGATACCCGCCGTCCTCCCAACCTTAAGGTTGTCCGTTTCGTTGAGATCGATGATCTGCCATGTGTCATTTCTACCCATGGCGACAATAATTTCTGCTGCCAGAGAATCCCGGACGAGCACCGCCTCGATATCCTTGTTTTGCATTTCGGTGCGGACAATACTCTCAACCACGCCCTTATCGACATTCCACATCGGCATTGCCAGGGCATTGCCCAGCCTTCTGCCAGATTCAAGAAGAGTGTGATCTAGCTCCTTCTGCAATTGAAAACGGGTTTGGTAAAACTCGGCAATGCCAAAGAGCACAACACAGCAGCCAACAGCCAAACCGACTTTTATGAGTATTCTGGTGGACAGCGAAGACTGCATGATCTTTTCCTCTACAGCTTCAATGAGGGAGTAAAAGTCATATATGAAAAATTAATCAAACAGCTACTGGTTTACTGAAGCCTTGGCACCAAACTACTCATCAAGAGCGTGGCGAACCGCTTCGGCCAGACTGCTCATCGACAGAGGCTTCATGAGAAAACGTTTTACTCCCGTTTTCTCAAGTTGTTGTTTGTTAATGGCAGATGAGTATCCGGAATAAAGGATGACCGGCAGATCCGGACGTGCTTTCTTTGTCTCCCGGGCAAGATCAAGCCCTGAAAGGCCGGGCATGGTCTGATCGGTGATCAGCAGATCATAATGCGTAGAGCTGTTTCGTATGGCAGTCAATGCCTCTGCACTATCTGCTAACACCTCCACTGTGTAGCCTAGTTTCTGGAGCATTTCGCCAGCCATTTTAGCAAGGACAATTTCATCATCGATGATAAGGATATGCTCCTGCCCCCCTTTCATCTTGGTAAGGGGGACGTCTTCAACAATCAGTTTATCGCCACCGGTCGCCGGGAAATAGAGATGAAAAACACTTCCACTACCAAGGGAACTTTCTACTTTGATCGCTCCACCGCAAGAACGGACAATGGCATTAACCATTGCAAGTCCCAAGCCTGTCCCCTCTCCTTTTTCTTTGGTGGTAAAATAGGGATCGAAAATACGCCCTTTGTCTTCCCTTTTTATTCCTGTTCCCGTATCACCCACAGATAAAACCAGCCACTCCCTGCTTCTGCTTCGCTCAGCTTCACCTGGGAGACGATATGCGGCGATTGGTGAAAAGTTCACCGAAAGTGTTCCCTCTTTATTCGTCATGGCATGGGCTGCATTGGTGCAGAGATTCATCAGAACCTGATAAATTTTTGTCGGGTCAATGGCAACTTTCCCCAAATCTTCTGGAATATCTGTCTCAATGGAAATAGATGATGGTATGGTGGCCCGCAACAATTTCATTGCTTCTTTCATGACCGGGGCAATATCTATTGTGTTTTCGACAACTTCCTCAGTTCTGCTGAACGCCAGAATCTGAGAGACCAGATCCTTGGCCCGATCGCTGGCATTTTTAATTTGCTCAAGGTTCCTGCGAATAGAATCATCACAGTTTTCATGGATCAGGCTCAGATCAGTATAGCCGATAATAGCTGCCAATATATTGTTGAAATCATGTGATATGCCACCAGCAAGAGTACCAATTGCCTCCATTTTTTGGGCCTGCCGGAGACGCTCTTCACTACTCTGCAGAGCAGAAGAGACATTGGCCACCTGCAACGCTTCACCGGCATAGGAGGCAAGGATAGTGCCGATATCGTGATCCTGAACATTGAATGGCGGCCGCTTTTTCGAGTGGAGTGACAAGATGGCAACAGTTTCACCTTTTACCGCTGAAATCGGAAAAACAAGCAGAGAATTGTCCCTGTATTTATCCCATCCGCTGGAGATAATCGTATCATCCTTTTCGATATCAGCGAGAAAAAGCGGTTCGTCATTTTCCATGACTCGATGAAAGACACTTCCCGGTTCAAGGGGAAAAGGGATAATATCCAAAGCATGGTCCCCATCCAGACTGGCGAGTTGCTGCAGGCCGGTGGGCCCCACCCCGTATATACTGCCACCCGTGGCATCCATATGGGCAGCGAATTCATGCAGAAGCAGGTCAGCGCTTTCTTCTAGTTTTCCACAGCCAAGCAAATTTTTCGTACTCTCCACAACCCGTTTCAGGCGGGTGTTTATGTCACTCAACTCCTTGGTCTTCTGATTGACCAATTGTTCCAGATTAACTTGATACTGCCTATTTTCCTGGATAAGTTTTTGCTTTTCCAACGCCTTCCCAATCGCATGGAGCAGCATTTTCATATCGGAAATCGGTTTAAGCAGATAATCCCAGGCCCCCAGCCGCAAGGCTTCAACAACATCACCTATTTCCCCGGTACCGGAAATGACAATGACGGGTAACTCAGGCCACTTTTGTTGCAGCACGGAAAGAACTTCAAGACCATCTACTTCCGGCATACGAAGGTCGACAAGGACGAGATCAACTGCGTGCTCCTCGATCACTTCCAGGCCGGCTTTGCCACCCTCAGCAGCGAGCACGGTATAGTCATGGTCCTCCAAATAGGCGGAGATGCTCTCTCTGATAACCTGCTCATCGTCTATGGTTAAGATTACCGTTTCTTCCACTTTACTCTTTACCCACTTTTGAGATCGTCTCTAGCAATCTTACCCTCTAGTTAATTCAGGGTCGTCTGGCATTTTATCTACTTGACAACGGCCATCTTCACCCAACGAAAATAGGTTTTATTATCGAGGTGCTTTTCTCAGGATATCATTGTTTCTTTTCTCCAACATTCGCAGTAGTATATAGCTGTCGTTTTGCCGTTGTCAAATATGTCAGATAAAATCTCTTCCTGGAGCCCCGATTTGCCTCCCTGCCCATTTGCCGGTAAATATTGCTCTTTTATCTGTAGAACGTCTATGGCTCCTGCACATGATATCTGCAGTCATGGGATGTTACGATAGGCGATGATACTCCTGCTGCACCCACCAGTTGCCAAGCCGAGTGAGCCACCGGCCGGTATTGCCCAGTTAACGGGAATATTGCGTGGTAACGATATTCCCTGCCATGCAGCAGACCTGAACTTAGAGGCATTGTACTCCCTCTTCGCCCAAGCAAATTCCGGCTCAGACACCTGGTCCAAAAGATCTTACAATAACCTCAAGCGCAACCTGGAAATGGTGCGCCGAAGCGAATTGTATGCCAACTTTTCGAGATATCAGAAATGCGTACTCGAACTCAACAGGATTCTGGAAATTCAGGGCAACCCCAGAACCACGTTGAGTTTGGCCAATTTTCAAGATGCTTCCTGCTCTCCGGTATGCAGTGATGATCTTCTCCGTATCGCCCGGGAAGCTGAAAAGAGTGTTTTCTTTCCTTTTCTGGAGCGGACAATTCCTGCTCTCATCGATGAGCACCAGCCACGATATATTGGTATATCGATAAATTATCTGAGTCAGGCGGTGACTTCCTTCGCTCTTCTGGGATATCTACGCCAAATAAGACCTGACATTAAAACCATAGTTGGCGGTGGGCTGATAACCTCGTGGATGCGCAAGCCAAATTGGAACAACCCATTTCACAAATTTATCGACCATTGTGTTGATGGCTGCGGTGAGACCTTCTTGTTGAATCTTTTCGGCAAAAAACGACAACTGCGGCTTTCACCAGATTATGACCCTTTTGTTGCCGGAAAATATTTCGCCCCTGGTTTCATTTTACCATATAGCTGTTCAACCGGATGCTATTGGAACAAATGCGACTTTTGCCCGGAAAGGGCCGAGGGGAACCATTTTTTTGCTAAAGATGTAGATCGAGTCCTGACAGAGATTAGGGTATTGCGAGAGCAGCACCAGCCAGCCCTTCTGCATCTGCTTGACAATGCCATACCACCAGCAATTCTCAGACAGTTTTCCAAAGATATACCGAATATGCCATGGTACGGTTTTGTCCGACTCACTCATCATTTTCTTGACCTTGGCTTCTGCCGAAACCTGCGACGATCAGGATGTACAATGCTTAAAATTGGTATTGAATCGGGAGA
>JASJDT010000079.1 GCA_030065655.1 Desulfocapsaceae bacterium
TTGCTTATCAATATTTCCGCCACCGAAGATAGCTTTGCCATGTCTGAATTCATGGAAGCTTCTGCTCTTATCCAGGAAAAAGTGGATGATGATGCCAAGGTTGTCATCGGTGCTCTCTACGATGAAAGCCTGGGAGATGAGCTTCATGTTACGGTAATCGCCACAGGCGTAGGCAGTGCCGCTGAATCAAGCAAGACTATAGCCCAGGTTGAGGATCTGCCCAGTTCACGCAAGCAGCAGGAAGCCGTAAAAGTACAGTTGGCTCAGAAAAATCCTCGACCAGCCGGAACCATGTTACCGAATTCGAACTTCGACGGTTTGGATAATTCCGGTGGATCAGGAGATACAGCCGGTCAGCATGACAGCTGGAATGATGAATACCTGGAAACGCCCACATATTTGCGTAAGAAGGCAAATTAGGGCAAATTAGAGGATAAGAGAATGAACCTGGTTCCAGCAGCACCAGAGGAACCAACCGGCATGTATCAAAACTGGGAATTATCGACTGGATAGGAAGAAGCCATACTCCCCGCTGAACCGTCAGCAGAAACTCAAGCTTGAGCGAGGCGGGTTCCTCAAGAAATGGAAAAATAAGACTTCGATAGCATTGGTCTATCCCAATACCTACGAAGTCGGTATGTCCAGCCTTGGATTTCAGGTTGTTTACGCTTTGCTCAATGAGCGTGAAGATATTGTCTGTGAGCGCTTTTTTCTTCCCGAAGGAGACGAGGACTATCTTTCCGTAGAATCAGGTCGCCTTCTTACCGATTTTTCATTTGTTTTTCTCTCGATCAGCTTTGAGTATGATTACCTCAATGTTGTCAAAAGCCTTCTGCTTGCAGGTCTGGAACCCTTTGCTGAGAAAAGATCTGGCCAGTCTCAGAAGCAACCGCTGGTTGTCTTTGGTGGGGTAGCCTGTTTTTTGAATCCTGAGCCCATCGCTCCGTTGGCCGATGTGATAATCGTGGGAGAGGCAGAGCCTCTTCTTAGTGATTTTGTAACCTTTCTGCAGACTTATGAGGGCAAGGTTGAGCGGCAAATCTATCTCGCAGAAGCGATGCTACAATTCCAGGGGGTTTACGTACCCAGCCTCTACACTCCTGAGTATGATAACAGCGGCAGGTGTTGTGGCATGACTAGCGTTTCCTGGCTTCCCAGACGAGTTGAACGGGTGAGCCTTAAGCACTGCGATCAGGCGGGGCATTCGGAATTACTAACTCCTGCCGCAGAATTTGCAGATTTATACTTAACCGAACTAGGTCGCGGCTGCTCACGTGGCTGCCGTTTCTGTGCCGCAGGGTTTATTTACAGACCGCCACGCTTGTGGGATGGTGATGCCGTAGTGGAGGGATTGCAAAATCGAGCTGACGATGTCTCCAGGATTGGTCTGGTTGGTATGGAAATGGCTAGTGATTCAACTCTTGAACAAGTTTCGACCTATCTGTTGGAGAGCGGTTGTGCCCTTTCTTTTTCATCTTTGCGGGCTGATCGGATAAATCCACAGCTTTATGAACTCTTGGCACAATCTGATTTAAAGAGTGTCGCCATTGCCCCCGATGGCGCATCTGAACGGTTACGCAAAGTAATCAATAAGGGGTTGGATGAAAAAGATCTGCTCCTTGGGGCTACTAGGCTTGTTGAAGCCGGTATTTTTAAGCTCAAGGTTTATGTGATGGTTGGCTTACCCACTGAGACCAATGAAGATCTCCAGGAATTCATTGATCTGATTGGCAGGATGAAGCATAAAATTGATGAAATCGGTAAACGACGAGGGCGGTTGACGGAAATGTATCTTTCAGTAAACTGTTTTGTGCCCAAGCCCTGGACACCTTTTCAATATCATCCTTTTGGAGTTTCCGAGGTCTTAGAAAAAAACCAAACCATTTCTGTAAAGGATGCTCTAGAGAGAATCAAAAAGAAGATTGTCTATTTGAAAACTGGTTTACGCGGTTTGAATAATGTCCATTTTCAGGCGGATAAACCCGAGAATGCTCTTTTCCAGGCCGTCCTCTCCCGTGGAGATAGAAGACTGGCCAAGGTTCTTGTGGATATGGTGGCAGCGGGGTTGACATGGAAGAGGGGGCTCAAGAAAAACAATCTTTCCGCCGAACAGTTTGCAATCTGCGGTTATGACAAGGACAGTTATTTTCCCTGGTACATCATAGACCAGGGGATATCCACTCGTTACCTTTGGCAGGAATATACGAAAGGATTGCAATCAGCAATTACAGAACCATGCGATACCAAAGTTTGCCGGCGCTGTGGAGTGTGTGATGACAGCTAAGAAGAAATCATTTGAGGTGCTTGACTCCATACGACAGCAGAAAATTGATGCCGGGCTTCAGCCTTTTCTGCTGGTCAAGTATTTCTCATTTTCCAGTCTGGGAGTAATTCTTGTGTTCACCCTGTTTCTGTCCTGGGCAATATCAAACAATGCCAGAAATATCATGCTGGAGCAGAGCGAAGAATACTCGGTTGCCTTTGCCGAAAATCTCAATCAGCAAGTTTTCAGACGTTTCGTGGTCATTACCGCTCTACGTTATGGTGTGATAAAGCTCAGCAATCCGGAACAATTTTCAACTCTTGATAGGATAATCAGACAAATTATCCAAGGCATGAATGTGGAATCGGTGACAATTTACGATTCAAAAGTCAACATCATATCCTATTCCACCATCAATGAAAGAGTTGGAAAACAAGATGTGGGTGGCATCGAATACCAGAAGGCCCTCACCGGCGAAACGAACTCTAAAATCATTACCTCCGGATCAGTACTTAATCTCCTTCCTTCAACTGAGCCGGTAAAATGTAGGCTGAAAACCTATATCCCTTTTCGCCAGGTCAGTCCAAGCGGAAAAAGCGGTGAGATTATCATGGGCGTTATTGAGGTGGATAAAGATCTCTCCAGCGACTATAAGGCTATCCTTCGCCTGCAGGCCAGTATTATATTTGTTTCCAGTGTGGTTATGATGGTGCTTTTCCTGGTTTTGCGAGTCATTGTCATGAATGCCACCAAAAAATTGCAGGAGCGTATTGTCGAGCGTTTGCAGCTTGAAGAAAAGCTCAATCAATCCGAACGACTGGCTCACCTTGGTTCCATGGTTGCTACGGTGTCTCATGAAATTAAAAGCCCACTGGGAATAATTCGCTCAACTGCCGAAATCTTGGAAAAACGCATCAAGAAGGTTGCCCCGGGGAATGAGCATCTAGCCAAAATCATTATCGATGAGACGAGCAGACTTAACACTATTACCATGGAGTTTCTCGATTTTGCCAGACCTCAAGAGCTCAAGTTACAACGTGCCAACGTCAACGAGGTGGTCAAGAAGACTCTTGATTTTATTAAACCCAAGGCCAATGAGCAGAATATCAATATACACAATGAAATATCGACGGGATCGCTGCTGGTTGACCATGATGAAGAACTTCTATACAGGGCTCTTTTAAACATATTGGTGAACGCCTTACAGGCTATGCCTAATGGCGGAGAGCTGCATGTCATGACCCGCAGAGGGCCGGACGGTGGAGTTGAAATTGAGGTTCGTGACACTGGTTGCGGTATGTCGGAGAATAAATTGGAATATATTTTTAATCCATTTTACACCGATAAACAGAAAGGTACGGGCCTTGGTCTTTCCATTACTAAAAATATCATCGATAGCCACCAAGGTTCTTTGAATGTTAGCAGCGCTGAAGATCAGGGAACGACATTTGTGGTGGCTCTGCCTTGAACCGATCTCTTTTTGCAATCGAAAATCTTTGCTATCTACAAAATGGCCCATACAGCTTCACCATAGATGAGCATGAGATAATCGGGCTGAGCGGAGCTTCAGGAGTTGGGAAAACGCAATTGCTGCGAGCCATGGTTGAGACTATTCTCTACAGTGGATCACTCTACTTTAAAGGCCAAAAACCGGAAAAATTTTCTCCCTCCCAATGGCGAAGGCTGATAAGCTTGGTACCTGCTGAATCAATGTGGTGGGGGGAATATGTCAGCGATCATTTTCCCGATGAAGAAACGGAAGTGATTCTGGCTACGCTCCTTGAAGAACTCGGTTTTACTCCGGAAATAGTATCCTGGCAGGTAGAGCGCCTATCGACAGGAGAGCGGCAGCGGTTGGCCCTGGCAAGAGCGCTGGTTCTGCAACCAGCGGTGCTGCTCCTTGATGAGCCCTGCTCAGCCCTGGACAGTCAATCTACCGAGTTGGTTGAGACGTTATTGTTACGTTACCGGCAGCGTTCTGAAACGGCCCTTATTTGGGTGAGTCATGACGAAGAACAACTCAAACGAGTAGCCGATAGATGCTTCCAGGTGGATCAGCGAGGTCTGCATGTTCGCTGGTAACTGTTAAAGTTACGCCAAGATCTTTCTTTACACCGAAAAAGCGCAGAAAAGTACGCGCTTGCGGTGAGAGCAATCTCATCTCTTCGTAAACAAAGCTGAACAGGCCTATGCAGGTTATACCCCTTAGCACAATAGATCTTTCTATAGCAGCCGCTCTTGTAGTGTTTTTAGCATTGTTGAGCAATAGGCTGGGACTTGGATTATCAAAACGTCTACTCATCTCAGGTCTGCGCATGACTGCCCAATTGATGCTGATAGGTTTGATTCTACGCCAGCTCTTTGCCAGCTATAACGTCTGGCTGATTCTTATACTCGCCGCAGTCATGATTCTCATTGCCGGGCGTGAAATTTTAACCAGACAGAAGATCCGCCTGCGAGGGATGTATGGCTATGGGGTCGGGGTCATCTCGATAACCATCTCTTCTTTTACGATTGCCCTTTTCTCACTATTGGTCATCATAGAGGTAGAACCATGGTATACACCACAGTATGCTATACCGCTCATCGGCATGTTATTGGGCAATACAATGACTGGCATTTCTTTAGCCACGGACCGACTTACCACAGATATTCATACCCACAGGAACCTGATAGAACAACGCCTTTATCTAGGTGAAACCTGGCAGCGCGCCAGTGAGGATATTCGCAAGAACGCCATGCGGACTGGCATGATCCCCATCATCAATGCCATGGCGGCAGCCGGTGTGGTCAGCCTGCCAGGTACTATGACTGGTCAGATTCTCGGTGGCTCTCCACCACTTGAGGCGGTAAAATATCAGATTCTTATCCTCTTTCTCATTGCAGCCGGAACCGGATTTGGAGTAGTAGCTGCCATTTGGTTGACCAGCCGCAGCCTGTTTGACAAGCGCTATCGCTTATGCCTCGAAAAGCTGAAAAAAGTTCAATAACTTAATCGGCAGGTAGAGCGTTTTGCAGGTAGTAAGTTTTGCAGAAGAGGACAAAAACGCTTGAAAAACAGTCTTTGTAGTGTTCATATGTCAACAATCATTTGACAATTTACAGAGAAAATAGAAGGAGCAGGTAATGACGGAAAAAATAGTAGTTGTTGGTGGAGTTGCTGCCGGTCCCAAAGCGGCGTGCCGGGCAAAACGATTGATGCCGCAGGCCGAGGTGATTCTCATCGATCAGGATTCGCTTATTTCCTATGGTGGGTGTGGTATTCCCTATTACGTGGCCGGAGATGTAGCAGATGAATCGGCGTTGAGATCAACCAGTTTTCATGTCCTGCGGGATGAAGCATATTTTGAAAAATATAAAGGGGTCAGAACTCTAACCTCTACTAAAGCTCTGGCGATTAATCGTCAGAAAAAATCCGTTACCGTCAAGAATTTACATTCAGGTGATGAGGAAGATATCGACTATGACAAGCTGGTGCTGGCCACCGGTTCTCAACCCTATGTTCTGCCTATTCCAGGGGCGGATTTGGAAGGCGTATTTACCATAGCCAATTTGCATAAAGCCATAGAAATCAAGGATCGCATTGCCAAGGGGATGGTTGGCAAAGCAGTGGTAATTGGTGGTGGGGCCATAGGCATAGAAATGGCTGAGGCATTAACAGACCTCTGGGGAGTGGAAACATCCCTGGTGGAGTTCAAGGATCAATTGCTACCAGGTATTGTTGATTGGTCCCTTGCTGCTATGTTGATCAATCATATGCGGGGGAGCAATGTTGATGTGTATCTGGGTGAAAGTGCTTCAGAAATATTGGGTAAGGATGGCAGCGTGGTTGGGGTGCGAACGACGAAGCGGACACTCGATGCTGATCTGGTGATCATGGCTGTAGGTGTTCATGCTCAATCTCAACTGGCCAAAGATGCCGGTTTACGGGTATCAGAAAAAGGCGGCATCATTGTCAACAGGCGAATGCAAACCTCTGATCCGGATATTTACGCAGCCGGTGACTGCGTTAAACTCACCAACTTAATCACCGGTAAACAATTCTATGCTCCTTTTGGTTCCCTCGCCAATAAGGAGGGTAGGGTGGTCGGTGATAATCTTGCAGGCATTCCAACGACCTTCGATGGTGCGGTTGGCAGCTTTATTATGAAAGCTTTTGATGTCTGTATCGGAGCCACGGGTTTGAGCCTGGAAATGGCTAAGGCTGAGGGCTACGATGCTGATTTTTCCTTAACAGCGCCGGCGGACCGGGCTCATTTTTATCCTTCTCAGGAAATAATCACCTGTGTCATGGTTTTTGATCGAAGAACACGTATGGTACTTGGAGTTCAGGCTTTTGGTCCAATGAACGATAACATTTCTGCCCGCATCAACGCCGCCGCCGCCTATTTGACCATGGGGGCGACTATCGAAGATTTTGCCAACATGGAAATGGCCTATGCACCGCCATTTTCAGCAGCTATAGATACTATTAATGCCGCTGCCTATGTAGCCGGAAACCTCTGTGATAAGAGGATGCGCCAGATTTCCATGGAGGATTTTTATGATTGGATGGCTGATTGTTCCAGTCAGCCCGACTGGGTTGTCCTTGATGTTCGTCATGAGAAACAAGCACAACCTTTTATTGAACGATACGGTTCAGAATTATGGTTGTCCATGTCGGATGATCATTTACGGGAGAGGTATGAAGAGCTTCCCCGAGACAAGATGCTGATAATTTTCTGCAACGCCGGGAGCCGCTCCTATGAAATCCAGATTTTTCTCGATTCGGTTGGCTTCACCAACAATCTGGTGTTATGTGGTGGATTTAACGTAATAAAAAGGATCGGTGCCGATTGGCTCCCTGGTTAATTTGTATAGATTGTCGGATAAAACACATATGGGCTATATTGTCCGCGCTTGCCAGGTAACACTAAAGTAATGGAGTCCACTAGACAACTCCTTTATTATTATGCTATTGTCAAACAACGACGATACTGTTTGATAGTAATTATTGATTGCATTTAATAGGGGAAGATAAGGCATGGCGACGTTGAACTACGCCCATATGATAGAAGAGATTAAGGCAAATATGCAAACAGGGGACCTGATGAAGGCGAAGCTGGTCCTCTCTCATATCGGCGAAGTCGATACCAAAACGAAAAACCGCCTACTCTATGAGATATCTCGGGCACCTATAGAATATGCCGTACCACTCCTGCTGTTTCTGCTAAATGAACATGCGGAAGTGACTGAGGCAATGCCTGTTATCAAAGAAACGCTGCTGTCAAGCATGCTGGCCTATCCAGAGAAACTGATTGATTTTCTGAGGGATCCTGAAATCCGTGATAAAACCGAACTCATCAGGATTGCAGCCGATCTAAAATACGATGAAGCTACACCTGCCCTCATTGAAATGGTGGAAAACTCTACCAACGAAGCTGATATTCATCAGTTGATCGAGGCACTTGGGCAGATAGGTGATCCGGAAGCCACCAATACCTTGACCGATTTCCTCTATGCGGCGAACCGCGAATTGATTATTGCAGCAGTCCAGTCGCTTGGTATGGTGGGTACACCAACTGCCATGCACAGGTTGGCTGAACGCATGGGTACAGATAATGAAATAGATTTTCTCATCCTTTCCATCTTTGCTGAAGTCCAAGATCAGATCTCCCTGGAAAAGCTGAACGAGACACTGGCTTCGCACTATGCCCACATGCGCACCTATGCTAAAAAGGAGCTTGTGCGTATTGGCAATAAAGCTGTTCCTTTTCTTATTTCGAATCTGAGCAGGCAGGATCCTGACTTTCTCATCCATACCCTGAATGTGTTGGGTGACATAGGGGATGAATCAGCGGTTGTGCCTATCCGAAAACTTCTGCAGAACGAACCAAAAAGTGCCAATGTCCGTTTTGCTGCCTATGAGGCACTTGCATTGCTGCCTCTGCGCAAAGGTGCCTATACACTTACTGCCGGTCTCTCCGACAAGGAAGATCACGTCTGTGTAGCAGCGGCACGGGCTATTGATCAGAACTTTTCAGACATTCTCGGGGCTGGAATCAAAAATTTGCTTCGCAGTAGAAGCGATGAAGCAAGGCATATTACCAAAATTATCGTCAATGCCCAGGTAGACAAAATCTTTCTCTGCCTCGCCTGCGAAGACTATTTCCAGGAGATGGCTCTTGTTTATCTGCCACATGCCCATAAAGATACCCGACAGCACTATCACAAGTTGCTTCTTGAGCATGATATAGATGATTTTGCCGGCAAGATATTAGGTGATGAGCAAGAAGAGTCAAAGCCCAGAATTGTAGCCATTGATGACTCAAGAATGATCCTCAATATTTATAAAGCAACGCTTTATGAATTGGGTTTTGACCCGGTGCTTTTCGAATTTCCAGCCTCTGCCCTGGAGTGGCTCCAGAACGAGAAACCTCTAATGGTACTAACCGATTTGAATATGCCTGATATCACCGGAGTTCAGGTTGCTGAAGAGATACGCAAAAAGTACAGCAGCACCGAACTTCCCATCCTCATGGTGACCACCCAGAACGAGGCAAACGACAATGAAGCGGCAAAGAAAGCGGGTATCGATAAAATTATCCACAAGCCATTTAATGCCAAATCGCTGCGAGCGGCAATGGATGAATTCCTGAAATAAAGTATGGCTCGCCATTATCTTCCGTGGAGAGCTGATAGAGTCCAATAGAGATTTCTATTGAAGTTGAGCCTGGCGAACGATTTCTGCCAATTTCTCGAAACCATGGCCAATATCCTCAGGTCTGTGGGAATCTGAGCCGGCAACCAGAGTAAGTCTGCGTTGAATGGCCATGGTCAGAATTTTTCGGCAGGGAAAGACTTCTCCTCGTATGGCCAGGCCGGAAGTGTTCACTTCAAGACCTACGTTATTGTTCTGCATGGTATCAAGCAGAGCTTCAATAAGATGCCAGGGAGGCTCAACTTGGTCCCGCCCTGGATAATAGCGCAAGACCCCGTCAAGATGACATATAACTGCAGCAGGGATTTTTTCCACGGCATCGGTGAGATTGGCATAGTACGCTTCTTCTATTCTTTTAGCTTGCTCGAGGGGCAATTGTTGCAGACGTATATCACTTTTGCTGACCAGGTTGAGATGATAGTCTTCTCCCACTGGCCGATGAAAGTGGTAGGATAGACCGATTCTGTCCCAGCTTCGTTGCGAAAGCCTTTTTTGTAAAAGATCAACATGATCAGGGTTGTAACCAACCTCTACTCCGATTTCGATCTTAATCTTCTTCCCGTATTTCTCTTTGAGCCTCTCACCCTCTATGAAATAGACAGCAAAATCATCCTCGGTCAACCATGTTGTCCGGTGGCTGTCGATTCCTTCTTCCATGTGCTCAAGAAAGCAAATTTCCTTCATTCCGGCCTTGATAGCTGCGAGCACGTAATCTTCCATGCTGCCGGTGGCATGATGACAGAGAGAAGTATGGATGTGGCCGTCGGAAAGTGGGTCGATAGACATCAATACACCTCAACTTGGAGGTGGAAAGGGTGGGACTTAGGCATTCCCTTTAGGAAAAAAATGGAGGACTCCGTCTATATCGGAGGTATCACAGATGTGACCGAATTCGAGTTCAAAATCGAGATAATCCTCAATCCCATCCGCTTTCAGCGACAGCGTCTGGCCGTCAGGCAAGTGATAAATAATCGTTTGCACGGATGAGAGATCAAAAGCGGGTTGAAAAAGTTTCATACAGTAAACCTTCCTAATAACAATTTTACCGGTTTATTTTCACTGTAGTGATATACGAAAAATTTTGGGAAACTGCAAGAAATAACGTCGGTAAAGCGGTTTTCTGGTGCTTTAATAACTAAAGTATTTGAGAAATCAACCTGCTAGTGGTTGCGCACGGCAGGAGTTCTTCTGGATAGCTGAAATGAGTTTGACAGTTTGGGAGAAGAAGTATAAACTGCTCTGCTATTTCTAAGATTAACTGAATATTTCCTCCATCAATTTTTACCATATAGGAAGTAGTAATGAAGAAGAAAAAGGAAACATCTGCAAAAGAAAAAGCACTCTTTGGCGATAAGCTGAAGAATCCATCGAATATCCTGCCCCAGAAGCTCACCATGGGCTCAAAAATAAAATTCAGGTGTCATCCCGGTGTCCGCTGTTTCACAGCCTGCTGTGGCGGTATCAAGATTGTCCTTACCCCATACGATATCTTAAAGTTGACCAAGCGCCTGGAAATGCCGGCCCATGAGTTTCTCCATAAATTCACCGAACCTACCTATCTGGAAAATACGGATATGCCTGGGGTACAACTGAAATTGAGGGAAGAGGATAATAAATGTCCTTTTGTCACTCCAGAAGGTTGCACAGTCTATAGTGACCGCCCAACAGCCTGCCGATACTATCCTGTCGGTATGGCCGACTTTCATGAAGGTGGTAGCAAAGATGCAAATGGTGAGGAAATAACCAGCGAAGAGGAGAAGTTCTTCTTCATCGTCAAAGAGGATCACTGCAAAGGTTTTGAAGAAGATAAGGAGTGGACGATCGAGGAGTGGCGAGCTGACCAGGGTGTCGATGTTCGGGATGAAATGAACAAGGAATGGCTGCGTTTGGTAATGCGGCGTAAATCCTTTGGTAATCAGGCATCCTTGTCCGATCAGGCTAAGCGCATGTTCTTTATGGCTTCCACCGATCTTGAATCATTCCGTCGTTTTATTTTCGAAAGCTCATTTCTCGACACGTATGAGGTGGATGAGGAAACCATAGAGAAAATAAAACATGATGATGTGGAGTTGATGCACTTTTCATT
Source organism: Desulfocapsaceae bacterium (assembly GCA_030065655.1). Taxonomy (GTDB): domain Bacteria; phylum Desulfobacterota; class Desulfobulbia; order Desulfobulbales; family Desulfocapsaceae; genus Desulfopila_A. Next base: position 11,050 of record JASJDT010000079.1, read on the forward strand.
TATTTATCTGGCGGCTACTCTTTTTGGTGCCCAGGTTATGAAAATCAAGGAAGAGAAAATAAAAGCCAAAGTCAAGCAGATGAAAGAACGACAGGACGAATCTTTTCAGAACGCTGTAAAAGAATATAGTGATATAAAGAAAGAGCGGGAAGAAAATAACGAATAACGATTTAGTTTAGAGACCATAGATACTCAAAAGGAGCGTGAACCTCAAGGTTCACGCTCCTTTTTTATTTTTCTGCCTTCAGGAAGAAGGCAGAGTTTAAGTCATTCTCGTTATTTTTCATCCTTGATTGGTTCAAGGGATTGCTGCAGCCCCTTAATGAACCTCCAGGACTTAAGTACGTCCTTTTGCGAGAGTTCCATTAGCTCGTCAGCCTCGGCAGGGTTGACTCGCTTGAGAGTTCTGTAGCGGTTCTCTCCAAGAGCGTATTCGGCAAAATCGATGGATGGATCTTTGGAATCGATAATCAAAGGATTCTTGCCGGCATCCTCAAGATCAGGATTGAACCGGTAAAGTGGCCAGTGACCACAGGCGACAGCTTTCTTTTGCTGCTCCAGACCATTGGCCATATTGATACCATGATTGATGCAATGAGCGTAGGCGATGACCAGAGATGGACCATCGTATGCCTCCGCTTCGGCGATAGCTTTGATTGCCTGGGTTGGATTGGCACCCAGAGCAACTTTGGCCACGTAGACATTGCCATATGTCGCAAAGATCATACCCATGTCTTTCTTGGCCATTTTCTTACCGCCGGCAGCAAACTGTGCTGTAGCTGCTCTAGGGGTAGATTTGGACATCTGACCACCGGTATTGGAGTAAACTTCGGTATCCATTACCAGGATATTGACGTTCTCACCGGAGGCCAGGACATGATCTACGCCGCCGTAACCGATATCATAGGCCCAACCATCACCACCAAAGGCCCATACAGATTTTTTCACGAGAAAATCTGCCAGAGCATAGAGGCGTTTGGCGATAACATTCTTGCTGCCTTCAAGCTTCGCCTTGAGTTTGACAACTCGCTCACGTTGTTCTTCGATTTCAGTTTGGCTGGCTTGGGTCGCCTCCTGAAGATCAGTCGCCATCTTCTTGGTGATAAGTTTTTCGGCAACGGCTGTGTCGAGCAGTTCAATTGCCTGGGCGTTGAGTTTGTCAACGGTGGTTCTCATGCCACTGGCAAATTCAGCATTATCCTCGAAGAGAGAATTTGCCCAGGTGGGACCACGACCATCATCACGCTGACAATATGGTGTGGTAGGCAGGTTACCGCCGTAAATGGAGGAACAACCTGTTGCATTACCAACATAGAGTCGGTCACCAAAAAGCTGAGAGATCAGTTTGACATATGGGGTTTCACCACAGCCAGCACAGGCACCGGAGAACTCAAAAAGCGGCCTGAGTAACTGGCTGCCCTTAATGGAAGCCGGGTTGATGTCTGCTGGATTGATTTCTGGGAGATCCAAGAAATACTCGACATTCTTGCCCTCTTTCTGCCGAACTTCCTCGGTGTTGGGGATCATCTCCAGTGCCTTGGTCTTGGCAGGACAGATCTCCACGCAAAGGGTACAACCACAACAGTCTTCGGTAAATATCTGAACGATGAACTGTTGGCCTTTAAAAGCCTTGCCGACAGCCTCTTTGGCAAGAAAATCAGCCGGAGCACCTTTTACTTCCGGAACTATCTTGATGCGGTTGGCTGCATGCGGGCAAATCAGCGCACACTGGCCGCACTGAATACAGTTATCCGGTAACCACCTCGGTACGGTAACGGCGATGTTGCGCTTTTCATACTGAGTGGTGGCGGTTGGCCAGGTGCCATCGTCGGGAATCTGGGAAACCTTGAGCTGCTCACCTTTGCCTTCCATCATTTTGGCAGTGACGTTCTGGACGAAGTCAGGGGCAGCCGCTGGAACGGTCGGCGGTACGTCATGACCGTCGAGTTTATCTTTAAGAGGTACTTCGATGATATTCTTCACCGCGGCATCGACGGCATCATAATTCATCTGTACGATCTTTTCGCCCTTGGTGCCATAGGTTTTCTTGATAGCATTCTTGATGGCATCAATGGCTTCCTGCTGGCTGAGAATACCGGAAATCATGAAGAAAGCTGTCTGCATGATCATGTTAATGCGAGCCCCGAGGCCAAGTGCGCGACCGAGGGAGATGGCATCGATGATGTAGAATTTGGCTTTTTTCTTGATCAGGTCTTCCTGAACCCTCTTGGGAAGTTGTTCCCATACCTCATCTTTTTTGAAGCTGGAAGTGAGCAGAAAAGTTCCCCCTTCTTCAAGGTTGCTGAGCATGTCAACAAGATCAAGGAAAGTGAAGTTATGGCAGGCAATAAAATTAGCCTTGTTGATGAGATACGGCGCTACTACCGGATTTTTACCGAAACGCAGGTGACTTGTAGTGATGGAGCCCGACTTTTTGGAGTCGTAGACAAAATAGCCCTGTGCGGAATTTTCAGTTTCGGTGCCGATTATTTTGATAGTGTTCTTGTTGGCACCAACGGTTCCATCAGAACCGAGGCCATAGAACATGGCGCGGTAGACATCTTCACCTTCGATGTTGAAATCGGCATCATAATCGAGACTGGAAAAGGTGACATCGTCGTTTGGTCCAACACAGAATTTATTCTTCGGCGACATGGCACCCATGTTATCAAAAACCGCTTTTACCATGGCGGGCGTAAATTCTGCTGAACCGAGGCCATATCGACCGGAAAGGACGATCGGCGGATAGACGGAGCTGTTGGTATCAATGGCTTCACCTATGGCGGCACGAACATCGAGGTAGAGTGGATCGCCAGGTGCTCCAGGCTCTTTAGTACGGTCAAGTACAGTGATACGTTCTACTGACTTCGGCAGAGCATTGACCATGGCTTTGCAGTCAAAGGGACGGAAAAGACGGACGATGATCATACCAACCTTTTCACCCTGAGCGACCAGGTAGTCAATGGTGGCAGCGGCGGTTTCACATCCTGAACCCATCATAACAATGACATCTTCAGCGTCAGGAGCACCATGGTAGTCAAAAAGGTGATACTGCCTGCCGGTAACCTCGGCAAATTTGTCCATGGTCTTCTGAACAAGCGATGGACAAGCATTATAATATTTGTTTACGGTCTCGCGGCCAGTGAAATATACATCAGGATTCTGGGCTGTACCGCGAATAGTTGGTCTGTCCGGAGTGAGTGCTCTTAGGCGATGCTGGTCAACCAATTCCTCGTCGATGACGGCATTCATATCCTCATAGCTCAGTTCCTCGATTTTCTGGATCTCATGAGAGGTTCTGAAACCATCGAAGAAATGGACAAAAGGGATTCTTGAGGCCAGTGAAGCCTGGGTGGCAATGAGTGACATATCCATGCACTCCTGAACATTTTGGGAGCACAACATCCCCCAACCTGTCTGACGGGCGGAATAGACGTCGCCATGGTCACCGAAAATGGACAATCCCTGGCAGGCAATAGCCCGGGCGGTAACATGAAAGACGGTGGGAGTAAGCTCACCGGCGATCTTGTACATATTGGGGATCATCAGCAACAGTCCCTGTGAAGCGGTAAAGGTGGTGCACAGGGCACCGGTGGTCAGCGATCCGTGAATCGCTCCGGCGACACCAGCTTCAGATTGCATCTGTGTAACTACAGGAACAGAGCCGTAAATGTTTTTCTGCATTGTTGCGGCCTTTGTGTCCGCTTCAGCAGCCATCGGAGAGGATGGTGTAATGGGATAGATGGTAATAATTTCACTTGTGGCATAGGCGACATGAGTACAGGCCTGGTTGCCGTCAATAGTGACCATTTTCCGAGACATGAGATTTTCTCCTTGGTTATAGGTAGTAATAACAATACCATAGGCCGAACATATGCTTCACATATGCTTTCGGCCCAAGCAATAAATAGCTCTACATAATGATTGAAAAATAAGATAACTGTACCAACTCTATCTCCATTATTGCAACGTTTGGAATAAAGGTACAGTTACATCGATTTTCGCTCAATCTTTTTCACGAAGATATGTATTTATATCAACGAGTTATTTTGAAACTATACACAGTTATAATTTGCGTTCGGTGATAAATAGATTATTGCCTGTAGTAGACAACTAAAAATCAATTTGAGATATGGTTTCCCAATAAGAATCCTGCTGGTCCCAAAACTAAAAAATATCTACTCACACCGTGACGTAATACTCTGGACAATTATTGACTTTCCTCAAAATCACAGGCTATTGAACGTGGAATAATTCTTTAACCTTTTGCATAGTTGTGCTAGAAACCACTGCGTACAAACTGTATATATTCAAGAGAAGGGTGGGCTACTATAGATTATTTTGGCGAGGTGTGCAATATTCTCTAGGATCGGCATGGCTCTCAAATACATAAAATCAGCTTTTTCATCTTCATTTTTTATATTGTATTCAAATAATTAAGCAAATAAAAAGTTATCTGTCTCTTTTCCTCAATAATTTTGATGAAAACCATTACTTTTAATACATTAAATGCGCTTTATCATTATTTTGGTGAGTGTGAGAATTTCATCTTCCTGGACAGTTCTAAAACAGATGCACGTAACACACGTTCACTCTTGTTTCTCGATCCGCTGGAGCGCTTACAGTTTCGCTATGGAGATGATGAACGGCAGTTTCTGGAAAAGATTGAAAAACATCAAGTACAGGGGTGTTCTATCGCCGGTTGGTTTGGTTATGAATTCGGCTATCTACTGGAACAGTCCTTAAATAGGCAGGTAGGGCTCAAGGTTGCCGAAGGAGAGGTATTGGCAGATCTTGGGGTGTTTTCCTCTCACTACACTTTTGATCATCGAACCGGTAAAACCAATTTTCCTGCTTTTGCTAACTCCACTGGGCATGCAGCATATCAAATCGACAATATCAGGCTGTCGATTACTGAAGAGGAATATCTACAAGCTCTGCAGAAGATCCTTGCCTATATCGAGGCAGGTGATACCTATCAGGTCAATTTCACACTCAAGCTTTTTTTCGATTTTTGCGGATCTCCTGAAAGCTTCTATGCCGCTCTGCGCCACAACCAGTCAGTGAGCTATGGCTCCTATATACGTTGGCAGGATGAACGGATCATGTCATTTTCCCCGGAGTTGTTTTTCTGGAAGAAAGGGGGCGAAATTATGGTCCGGCCGATGAAAGGAACCATGAAGAGGGGTAGAACTATTGCAGAAGATGAACTGCAGAGGCAAAAGCTCAGGTCGGATATTAAAAACCAGAGCGAGAATGTTATGATCGTCGACCTTCTTCGTAACGACCTTGGGCATCTAATGCATCAACTGCCTGAAGGAGAGGTAAAGGTTGACTCGCTCTTTGATGTTGAAACCTATGAGACTCTTCTGCAAATGACCTCTACCATACAGGCTCGTTCTGCGAAGTCCAGTCTCGAGAAGGTATCTCTTTATTCGTTGCTGCAGGCCATGTTTCCATGCGGCTCTGTCACTGGAGCCCCGAAAATACGAACCATGGAAATAATCAATGAATTGGAGAAGCAGAGCAGAGGCGTTTATACCGGGGCAATTGGTTGCCTTCTGCCGGAAGGGGAGACCATCTTCAATGTGCCGATTCGCACAATCGTTCTCAACGGAAAGTCTGGAGAGATGGGGATTGGCTCAGGTATAGTGCACGACTCTGATCCCAGACAGGAGTGGCAGGAATGTCTTCTCAAAGGACACTTCCTCACCCAACCGCAACAGCGATTTCAGCTTATTGAAACCATCCTCTGCCATCCAGAGCACGGTCTATTTCTCCTGGAAGACCATCTTCAACGGCTCCATGAATCGGCAAGGTATTTTCTTTTTCACTGCGATTGTGATGAAATTAGTACCGCCCTGAAGCACCGGGCCGATGAGTTACAGAATAGCGCGGGGCGCCTGCGTTTGGTCCTCGAGAAGGATGGCACTTTCCAGATAGATGCGCAGGAGTGCGAAATACCGTCATCTCTTGAGCTGCCCCAAAAACCTCCACTCACCAAAACTGATAATTATGTTGGCCTCAGCCAGCAACGTATCGACAGTGATTCGCTCTGGTATTACCACAAAACGACCAACCGTCAGATGTATAACAAGACCTATGCTCAAGCCGTTGAAAATGGTTTGTACGATATCGTCTTTGAAAATCAAGACGGTTTGATTACCGAGGGGTGCATCACTAATATCTTCCTCTACAAAGATGGTGTCTATCGTACCCCACCAAGCAGAGACGGCCTTCTACCAGGAGTCATGCGTGCTCACCTCCTGCAACACAGCCAGGTTCCGATAAAAGAGCAGTCGTTAACTGTTGCTGATCTTCAGCAGGCAGAAGCGATATACCTTTGTAACTCGGTACGGGGAATCGTGCAGGTCGCTTTTGAGCAAACAAGTTAAAGCAGAAAAACTTGACAGGATGGCAAGAGTGTGATTTCCTCAACGATAGAGGGTGTCTAGTTTCCTGGAATCAATAGCTATTTACTTGGCAAGATTCTGACCGGGTAGCATCTGGATGTTGTTTTCACTTATTTTTGAAAACCACAGCTCGCATGCACAGGGAGGAAGGATTATTGATACGGAAATATCAGCGTATTGTCCCCGAAAATCTCTGGAATCGACTTTCTCGTAATCTCATTTATGATTCCAAGCAGGTTCTTCTCTATTGCGGTGTAAGAATTCCCGAGAGAAAAAAACACGGTATTACCGTTGACTATTCCGGCTTTATTGAAAAAATAACCAGGGGAACCAACTACGGCATTCTGGTTGATGTGGTCACCAATCGCATTCACTTCCAACCTGAGTATATCCAGGATATCATTGAACAAACAACCCGCTTTGACTTCCCGGTGTATGACAAGTCTTTTGGGCCCGGGGGAATTGCCGGTTATGTTCACCAGCAGGGTGATTCTCCAAAGGGTCTGGAAGACCCCTCACTCAATCACATCTTGCAACAGGCGGTTATCGCTAAAAACAATCATATGCCCTTTGGTTTTGTGTGTGCCAGGCAGCTATCGAAATTTGAGGTTGAACAGTTTAGCGTAATGACGCGTATTTTTGATGGTCCCATCTTTTTCAACGTTAACAGCCATGAGGGAGTAGAGGAAGCTCAAAAGCATATCCATAATGATAATTATGTCATAACCAATCATACCCTCTTTGATTCACCGCTTGCTCTTACCTTTAAAGAAAAGCTTGATGTTTTCAGCGATTGTGTAGAAAGAGAGATACCGGTCATGCTGGTGACCCAGCCCATGAGTGGTCAAACCGCACCCATGACACCTTACGGCTTGGCTTTGTTAGCTTTCTCCGAATTTCTGGCGGGCATGGCCATGGCCTACTCCATTAATCCTCAGACCAGGGTAATTAACGGGGCCTATCCGACGATGTGCACACCTGGTAAGAATCCCCGTTTAAAGATAGGGACGGTCGTTCATAATTTTGTCAACTATCTCGTAGCTTACACGGCAAGGCTTCTCGATATTGCCTCCATCCAGTCCGGCTGCACCATGGAGGGTGGGTTACACGAAAAGACCACCTTGGAGACCGATTATGAAACCGTTCGCGGCATGTTGCTCTGGGAGAGCATGTTTGAGGGCTGGCATATGATCCGCCACTGCTACGGCTTTGTCTCCGATCTGATTACCTTCTCGTTTGAAAAGGCCGAAGCCGATATAAATGCGCTGCATCATATCCAAGGATTGGATGAAAACGGCATTCTGGCCATCCTAGCTAACAATATCAAACTGAATCGAGATTATAACCGGGCGGAGGAGATTTATCGCAGGCCGACCCTGATTTTCGATCGTGAGGGCGGCAAAATAGTTGAGGTCATTGCCGAAACGATGGAGTTATTCGGTAGTGACTTCAGCAAACATGACCATACCCTGCAGAATATTCCTCAGGAATGGTTTTAAGCCAGGATGTATCTTCTTCGGCCAGGTGTTATTGAATAAGTGAGTCGTCTTCGGTATTGATCTGCACTGGGGCGACGGTCAGGCCATGTTCCTCACCAAGTCTTCGAATCAGGGTCATGAATGTGGAGGGAAGTGGAATCTCCCGATCCTTTACGAGAAAACCAAATTCCTCAGCCTGTTGCAAAACAGCCGTAGAATCCTCGCCCTCCTGATTGTCACAGAGTACTTGAACGCGCAACGCATCGGTGATGCGGTTGAGCAAGTCTGGATGATTGCGAGATAGATCAATGAGTTCCTGTTCTATGACAGCTTTGTTTTCCTGATTGAATTTCTGGAACTTTGGTTCGGGATTTTCCATTCCGAACATTTTGTTGATGATAGCACCCACCAGCATAGATCTGGAGGTGATGTCCCGTTCCCTATATTTTTTCGCAAAGGATGTGCGCAGTTCCTTGAAAATAACCATCTGCACCACACCAATGCCTTCGCGGAGAACCTGGATTAACGCCGATTTTTTTTGAGAAGACTCAGCAGTCATATAATAATAAATTGGGTTGAGGTGTGCTATTCGTAGTCTCTTTTGGCAAAGGGGCTCTAGAGGACTACCTGGATGTCTGGATGATCGTGTAGTGCCCGATATAATGCCAGTCTGCCTTCGTCATCCTGAACTTCAATCTCGGCATTGTAGCTATGGTATTTGCCGCTGGAACTTGAGTGCGAATAGGTGATTTTCACCGGCACAGGAGAACAGATTTCTTCGATTGCCCGCTCAATGCGTTGCTGTTCTCTGCCGATAACTTTGTATTGCCAAATACACGGATAGTGAATTTCCGGCTTTCCCTCAAGAGGTGTATTGTCCGATTTGATAATGGGCATGCCTACCTGTTTTCAACGTGGTAATAAGTATAATTGTGCTGGTTTTGATTATGTTGTGGCTCTTGTACTACTGATGAATAACAACGTCAAGATCTGTGCTCACCTTACTCACCATTGCGCTCGCTTATCTGTTCATTGAGCGTCCAGAGATCGTAAATATAGCCAATACCTACAAGACCGAAAGTGAGCAGGTAAAGAATACCGGTCAGCCATTTTCCCATATACATTCTGTGCACACCAAAAACACCGAGAAAAGTTAACAGCAACCAGGCGATACTGTAGTCAATTACACCACGTTTATACCGTCTGTCTGCTTTCCTGTTCAAAGAAGGGATGAGAAAAAGGTCAATGATCCAGCCGATGAACAACAGTCCCAGGGTAAAGAAGTAAATGGTGCCGGAGAATTGCTTTCCATAATAAAAGCGATGTGCCCCGAGAAAACCGAAAATCCAGAGAAGATAGCCGATGATAAGTGAGTGAGTTTCTTCAGCAGTTGTTGAGTTCATGGAAGATTGTCCTTCAATTGTTGTACGCGGTTATACGCTTTTTCCAAAGTATCTATGGTAATTTTCTTTTGGTGAACAGCATGTTCAATATACTCGATTGCCCTGGCCAGTATATCCTGATCATTGGCAAGATTGTTGCCTATAATAATCATATCCACACCACCATTCAATGCGAGAAGAATGGCATCAAGAAGACCATAACGTGAAGTGATCGCTTTCATTTGAAGATCGTCAGTAATCACGGCACCTTCAAAACGCATCTCCTTTCGCAGGAAACCGTCTACGGTATTCCGGGAGAGGGATGCGGGATAGATTTCATCGAAATCTTTGTGGAAAAGATGGCCCATCATGATTGCCTGTACCTTGCCTCGGTTAATGAGATCACGATAGGGCGCCAGTTCTCGGTTGTTCCAGGTTTTAGAGATGTCAACGAAATCTTCATGTGAATCCACCGTTGAACTTCCGTGACCGGGAAAATGCTTGAGACAACCAAGCACACCAGCGTTGTGCAATTCATCGAGCCATATCTCACAGTGTTTTGTCACCACAGTGGGATCGGCAGAAAAACTTCTCTCAATTTTACCGATGACCGGGCTCTGGGGGTTGCTGTTTAGATCTGCTACCGGAGCAAAATTCATATTGATTCCGACATCGGCTAACATCTTGCCGGTTGCTCTCGCCTGGAGCGTGGAGTCTTGATAGCTTGATATGCTACCCATTTCGGCAGCGGATGGCAGGTAAGGGAAACCATGTTTTTCCTTAAGACGTCTTACTTTGCCTCCTTCCTGATCAATGGTGATGAGCAATTTGGTGGACGACAGGGAGTGGAGCTGATCAACTAATGTTGTAAGTTGTTCAGGAGAGACGATGTTACCGTTTTCGCCGGGAGTGTTCAGGAAATTATCAAAAAGTATTACCCCCCCAAGATTTCGTTTGGTGATGTCTTCAGCAATGGTTGAGGATTCAGTTATTGTGCTGCCATGAAAACCGATAATGAAGAGTTGACCAAGCAGGGTTGTCAGATCGGTTGCCGGTGTCATCGAAATATCAGGGGTAAGGGTTGGGAATAGATTATATTTTTTTCAGACAATCCAACTGTAATCTGCTTTCTACCTTTTCCAACCCAGGAAAACAAGAATTTTACCAAAAAGACGTGGATTCATCTTTCCACAAGCCGAAAGCAATAAAATAAGATGTCAAAAAAATGTCAGATGTATTTACGTAACATAGCTTGAGTGTTGAGTCAAAAATATGACTTGGCAATTTTCAACAGATCTGCTGAAATTTTAATTCACTATATTAATTATCCGGAGAGTAGGCCGATTTATTGTCTCATATGTCATAATGTATTGCTATCATTATTATATTCGCAATAACCGAATAATGGTGTGTAGGAGAATTACATTTTTGGCATACTGTATGCATTACTACCAAAAAAAGATTTAAGATTTTTATCGAAAAAGCCGAGAAAAACAGCAAGAAACAACGTAAGAAACAAATTTTTTTGGTGATGTATATGGATATGACAGCAAAATTATCACTCATTGATTCCGCCGATCAGCACGCGGTCGATCTTAATCGAGTAATGGTTGAGCTGAATCATTTTAGAAAGCAGTCCGAACGTCTTAATATGATGAATCAGCTACATGCCAGGATGGCTGGAGTTTTGGGTCTTTCTGGCATGATTGAGGCATACTCGGTCTGGCTCATGCCTTTAGTGGAGCATGAACTCATTGGCTACAGCAATAATACACGTAAGACAAAGCATCTTTTCTGCTCAGGGCATGGTCCGAACAGAAGGAAAGCCATTGCCTTTGCCGAACAACTCATCGAGATGGGAGAGACCACCCAGGGAATCTATTCCGATGATGAAGATCACTTTGCCCATAAATGGGTCATAGAACAGGCCGATAATGCCGGTATATTGTTGATTCTTAAGAGTGGCAAGCAATTAAACGATGATCAGATCGATATTATCAATGATTCCTTGACCATCCTTAGTGAATCTTTGACTCGGGCCCTCGATTATGAAGATCTTTTTCAGCGGGCAACCATAGATGATTTGACCGGTCTTGCTAATCGCCGTGTTTTTGAAGAGCGTATTCCGGGAATGATGGACAGTGCCAGACGTTACAAGCATGCCTTGACCATGCTTTCCATGGATCTGGATAAGTTCAAGAATATTAATGATAATCTCGGCCATCTAGCTGGTGATGAGGTTTTAAGCAAGGTAGCCACACTGCTGAAGAAAGCAATTCGTTCCTCAGATTTACTGGTCCGTATGGGTGGAGATGAGTTTATCCTGGTACTGGACAATACCAATAAAGCAAATGCCAGGATCCTTGCCGAGCGACTTTGCAAGGCCGTCGACAGTCTCGATATTTGGGCGGATGCCAAAACCAAATTGGGCATAAGCATTGGACTTGCCCAGTTGGAAAAGGGCGAGAGTCTGCGCGAGTGGATGGAACGAGCTGATGATATTCTCTATCATGCTAAAGCAGAAGGACGTTCGCGAGTCGCATCAATGTAATTCTCTAAAAAAAGCATCAATAAAAAAGGCGGCCCTATACAAGGCCGCCTTTTTTATTGGTCATTCTAAATCTATTTCCGATCTGGTTTCCGGTTCTAGTAAAACCTCAACTAAAGGTTATTGAAACAAGCTAGCTCTGTAAAGTGGTAATTTTCGTCAAAGCATCGGTAACTGTTTATTCGTCTAATTTACTACAGGCTTTACTTGCCAATGGCAATGGTGAGTGGAATGGCATGCAGGCCACTGCTTTTCTGCTGTGTATAGCCAAGTGACCAATCCGCGCATTGCACTTCTCCATTTAGATCCTCTTCAACCTTGTCCACCACTCCTTGAATATTTATTATTGGATGGCGCGAAAAAACCGTGGGCAACCCTTGAGTGAGATTGCATGCCAGGCAATGGCCGGGGCGTTCTTTCAATTGCAATTCGAGATGTATGGAGCTTTCATTGCACCCCTGATAGCTCAGGCTGATATCATAGGCTCCTTCATCGGCGTCACCGAACAGTGCTTCGAAAAATTCATTGGCCCGGCCGTTGGGAAAAATCTGCTGCAGATATTCTGGAGTAAATAGGGCATCTATTGCTTCTTTATTCATGGCGGTCAAAACTTTATTTGATTTGTATTATGCATAGTTAGCTAGTTTTCGTCCGAAAACTAGCAATTTTGGTTGAGAGCAAGGCATGCGAAAAATTTTACCACAGGCATATAATCGATATTCCGAGGATAAAATTTTGAGCATAACGAAGATATCGGTCAA
>JASJDT010000080.1 GCA_030065655.1 Desulfocapsaceae bacterium
GGATACCTGAATTGCCTTTAAGGCAGCTGCAGTGGATGATTGGGTTGTTGTTACAACATCAGCGGCTTTCTTCGCACATCCTGCCGATATCATACCTTTCTCTTCTTCGGAAATAACAAAACCGCTATTATCCATATTCAGCTCAACAGGAGCACCGTTTTCAGCCAAAGAGGGCTGCATGCCCGTGGCTAAAACAGCCATATCTACCTTTTGATGGGCCTTTTCACCGGTAAGAGCATTTTCGGCCACAACAGTCACGCTGCCATCGGCTTCCGGAACTATTTCAGCAACTTTGCCCTTTATGAAAATCGCGTTTTCGTCTTCGATCATTCTCTCTCGGAATTTCTCATATTTTCCAGGAGTACGAAGATCAATATAGAAAACGTATATCTTTGCCTCAGGGTAACGTTCCCGAACGTAGGTCATTTGCTTTAGTGTCGCAGTACAGCAGACATGCGAGCAGTATTCGAGATGATTTTCATCCCGGGAACCGGCACATTGGACAAAAGCAATTGATTCTATCTCTTTGTCATCACCAGGACGAAGAATGGCGCCTTCAGTCGGTCCGTTTGGTGCGGCCATGCGCTCAATTTCCATATTAGTAACGATAGCCTTGGATTGACCATATTTAAGGTTATCCATCTTGGTCGGTTCATAGGGCTGCCAACCGGTCGACCAGACAATTGACCCAACCTGAATAGTAACCGTTTGCACGGCCATATCCAAATCAACTGCATTATATTTGCAAGCAGCCTTAACAGCTTCTGCTCCTTCTGCAGAAAGTCCTTCCTTATTGATGACATAGCGCCGTGGATAGGCCATCTCATGGGGCAGGTAAGCAGCCGTTGTCTTGTCCATGCCAAAGTTGAATTCATTGGTAATCTCATCTGGACAGGCCGCTGCGCAGTCACCGCAGGCAGTACAGTTGCTGTTGACGTAACGTGGAGCAATTTCCAGAGTTACTTCATAGTTGCCAGGACTGCCACTGACTGACTTGACCGTCGTCATCGTGTAGGTCCTGATCTTGCGATTATCCTTGATCCGGCGGAAATTGATTTCCAGACCGCAGCTGGGCGGACACAATTTGGGAAAATAATGATTGAGCTGGGCAACGCGTCCACCAAAATATGCGTTCTTATCAATCAAAAAAACATCATTTCCGACTTCGGCGGCTTCGAGAGCTGCCGTCAGCCCGCTGATACCACCGCCTACGACCAAAATTGCACCTGAGGTGCCTTGCTCGTCAGTCATACTTGCCTCCATTATTGCTCTTAAAATATTTTCACTTGATACACAGTATCGGGAAGGCTGCTGCCTTATTTCCGGGCATATCAATTATGGAACTTCATCTCAGAAAAACAGATCTGAGCATAAACCGTATTGCCTTATAAAAGATTGAGAAACACTTTTATCAGCCTTTTATAAATCAATCCGGTTGCACAGAAAAAATCTCCAGGAGCCAAGTGGCTCCTGGAGATTTGGCACATCTACTTCATATCATCTATATACAATCCAACTCTTAGATCCAGGGTTCGGTTTCGATGATATTGTGTACTTCTACCTTCTCACACGTCCACTCCTGAGTTGCAGGATCGAAGGTGGAGTTAACGAAGCACTTCCAGTTTTCATCATCACAGGTCGGATAGTCAGATCTGTAATAGAATCCTGGATAGCGAGATTCCTTACGGAATTCGATGTGACGGATATGGGTCTCAACACACCAGATGCGGTGGTAGTTTTCCCAGGCGCGGAGCAACTCGTGCAGGTCGCCAGCTGCCATTTTCTCAGCATCTTCTCGCATCATCCTGAGTAGATCAAGACAAATGTTAAGAAGCTTACCGGAAGTCATGTAGTAGGTAGCAACACCACCACCGTACTCATCAGTGGCTTTCATCAGACGCATCATCAAACCGGATGGCTTGACATAGTTGGGATTAACGTCCTCAGCGGTGGACTGGCCAACAAACTCATGGTAGCGTCTTACCGGAGCATAGATTTCGTCAACGATTTGATCGTTAGTCAAGGCGAGCTCAGGAGTGAAATCGTTGTCACGACAGTACTTGACCATCTGCTTAGCGCAGATACGACCTTCTGCATGAGAACCGGAGGAGAACTTATGACCAGATGCGCCAACGCCGTCTCCAGCGGTGAACAGACCATCAACGGTGGTCATACGGTTGTAACCCCACTTGTACTTATGGGCACGTGACTCATGCTGTACATCTGGTACCCAGTCTTCATCTGGTCCGGAGGTCCAGATACCACAACAACCGGAGTGAGAACCGAGCATGTAAGGTTCGGTCGGCATAATCTCGGAACCAACCTTCTCAGGCTCGATGTCCATACCAGCCCACAGACCGGCCTGGCCAACAGACATATCCAGGAAGTCTTCCCATGCTTCTGATTCGAGATGCTTCCAGAATTTCTTCAAGGACTTCTCGTCCATACCTTTCTCGCGCCTCTCATCAAGGAAAGCGTTCAGAGCAACATCAGTGGCCATATAAATAGGACCACGACCAGCTTTGAGTTCCTTGATCATGAGATGGTTACGCAGACAGGTCGGGGTAACCGGGGAAGCACCGTAAGGCATGAAGTTTTCAAGTTCTTTTTTGGCTTCATCGGATCCGGCGTAAAACTCACCAAGACCGTTGGAAACTTTGGCTTTGAACAGCAGGAACCAGGCACCAACAGGACCATAGCCATCCTTGAAACGGGCTGGGGTGAAACGGTTTTCCATCATGGTCAGAGTAGCACCTACCTGAGCACACATGGTGTAGGTGGAACCGGCATTCCATACTGGATACCAGGCACGACCTTTACCTTCACCAACAGAACGTGGGCGGAAGATATTAACAGCACCACCGCAGGCGACCAGAGCAGTCTTGAAGCGGAAGATGTGAACTTTATTCTCACGGGTGGAGAAACCGGCCGCACCAGCAACCTGATTTGGCTTGTTCTTGTCGAGATAGAGTTTAACGATGAAAACACGCTCAACGATATTGTCAGCTCCAAGCGCGGTTGCCGCAGGCTCAGCTACGATCGGCTTGTAGGACTCACCATTGATCATGATCTGCCACTTACCGGTTCGTACCGGGGTACCACCCTCACGCAGAGTCGGGGCAGGCTTGGCACCGTCGATATTTTCGCCTTGATCGTCTTTTTTCCAGATGGGCAGTCCCCATTCCTCAAAAAGCTTAACAGACTCATCAACGTGACGACCACAGTCATAAATGAGGTCTTCACGAACAACGCCCATCAGATCGTTACGAACCATTTTTACATAGTTCTCGATCGGATTCTCACCAATGTAGGTGTTGATGGCAGAAAGACCCTGGGCAACAGCACCAGAACGCTCGAGGTTTGCTTTATCAACGAGTTTGATCTTCAGATCTTCCGGAGCCCACTTCTTGATCTCAAAGGCAGTACCACAGGCGGCCATACCACCACCTATGATCAGTACATCAAGATCATGTTCTACAACTTCCGGATCAACTACGGCTTTCAATTCACCTTTCGGTTTATTTGGTAATGCCATATTTAATTCTCCTTATACCATAAAGATTTAGTTTTCGATTTTTTCGATATCTTCGCTTTACTTGGGAGTCGGAAGATCGCTCTCGAGAAGCAGACACTCGTCATCCAGGTTCGCACCCCTCTCACCGGCGTAGGCATTTGCAGCGCCTTCAGCGGTTGTACGGATAGGGAACTTGAAACGTTTCATCTGGCCATTACGGAATTTGACAGTCCACATGATGGAGTCAGAAGACCTCATTGGGTGAACCTGACCACCCATCGGTACAAAGTCATCATACCCGCGCACAAAAACTGCGCCTTGCGGACAAATCTTCACGCAGGAATAACATTCCCAGCATGCATCCGGCTCTTGATTGTACGCCAGCATCTCCTCAACGTTCAAAACCATCAGGTCGTTGGGACAGATGTACATACATGCGGTTTTGTCTCCGCCCTTGCAGCCATCACACTTTGAAGGATCTACATAACTTGGCATTAAACTACCTCCTCAGTTTGTTTTAACTGTTGTGACCCTGCCCATGCAGGGTCCAATTAACCTAAACAAAATCTATTGTACAACTTGAAAAACATCCCTTGTTCACAACGTTTCTCTGCCACACTCAAGTCATTGTTTTTGCTTCGAAAAATAATAACCACTCATCGCATCTCCAAAAATGAATGGTTACTCATTTTTCCGAATCTGACTTATAATTTGTTGCTTAAAAATTGTCAAGAAAATTCAACACCGCCTGCAGCGTGGCATCCTACTCATAGGAGTTGCGAACAAGGACCTCACGAGGCTTCGATCCATCAGCCGGACCAACAATCCCTTCCCTCTCCATTTTCTCTATCATTCGGGCAGCTCTGTTATACCCGATGCGCAGACGACGTTGAATCATAGAGATCGAAGCACCGCCCACCTCACATACAGCGGCTACCGCCTCGTCGTATCTGTCATCATAGTCGTCTTCCCCTTCATCACCATTCATCTCGCCGCCGCCTTCGACCTCTTCCATAACCGACTCATCATAGAGAGCTGCTCCCTGCTTTTTCCAGAATTCAATGAGCCTGGCCGTTTCTTTTTCGGAAATATAGGCACCGTGGATACGCTTCAAGGCGCTGCTTCCAGGAGCAAGATACAGCATATCACCGGCGCCGAGAAGGTGTTCGGCTCCCGAGGTATCAATAATCGTTCTGGAATCAACCTTGGAAGATACCTTGAAGGAGATCCTGGTTGGGAAATTGGCCTTGATAAGACCGGTCAGGACATCAACGGATGGTCTCTGGGTCGCCAGAATAAGATGAATTCCTGCAGCCCTGGCCATCTGAGCAAGTCTGGCAATAGCATTCTCAACATCTTTGGAGGCCACCATCATCAAGTCTGCCAATTCGTCAACAATGATGACGATATATGGCATTTTTTCTTCGGCAGTCTGGTTATAGCTGTCAAAACTCTTCACCTTGGCCTCTTCGAGCATCCGATAGCGTCGCTCCATTTCCCGAACCGCCCAAAGCAGCGCCCTGGAAGCCAATTTGGGCTCGACTACCACCGGATGAAGGAGGTGAGGAATACCTTCATAACCGGAGAGCTCGATACGCTTGGGATCAACCATGAGGATGCGCACCTCTTCAGGGGTGGCGTTAAAGAGCAATGAAGCAATGATGGCATTGATGGCCACACTTTTACCGGCTCCGGTGGCTCCGGCGATGAGGAGATGAGGCATTTTGGAGAGATCAGCAAGGGCAGTGTTGCCTATAACATCGAGACCGAGAGCGATGGAAAGTTTGCTCTCGCTTTGCCGGTAAGCCTCCGAAGTGAGCATGTCACGAATGTAAACAACCTGACGATCTTTATTCGGTATCTCGATGCCAAGTGCCGCTTTCCCGGGTATTGACCCCACGACCCGTACAGACTGGGCTTTGAGACCAAGGGCTAAATCATCAGCCAAGCCAGCTATTTTATTAATTTTTATCCCAGGCGCCGGTGAATATTCGTAAGTGGTAACCACCGGTCCCGGAGAGATCCCGACAACGGTACCCGACACTCCGAAATTTTTGAGTTTTTGTTCGAGTTTCTTGGATATTTTATAGTAGGTTTCCTTGTCTACTTCCTTTTGGATCTGTTCATTTTTTTCAAGAATGGATACCGGGGGAATCTCCCAGTCGCCTCTGGCAACAGGTGTGAGCGCGAACTCTTCATCAGGCTTTTCCTGATCATTTTTCTTCAACTCACGCACCAACGGCACAGCTGGTTCCTTGGCTGCTTCAAGCTCGGCTTCAACTTCCTTTTTTTTCTGCTGCTCCAATTTCTTTTGCTCGGCTTTGGCCCTGGCGGTAGCTTTTTTCACCTCTCGCTGTTGTTTTTTCTCCTGTCTGCGCTGGCGTCTTCTGCCGAGAATATTAAAAAACAGCATCACTGAGCCGGTGATAATCTGCCAAATGAGGGCAACAAGCCGATAGGGTGAAAACTGGGTGGAGAGCATCAGTGAGATAAGAAATAGCAAGGCCAGCGTAAGCACTGTTCCAGGCCCGCCAATGACCGAACTCATCAACGAATAGACCGATTTTCCAAGAAAACCGCCACTTTCAAGAAACCCTTCACGGTACAGCGATACCGACGGCAGTAGTGCGCAAAAAGAAATTACCGCACAGGTTATCCCCAGGGTTACCTGAGGGAGCCTCTCAAAAGACATGTTCGGACTAAAAAAACGTAAAGAAAGAAGCAGTAGCAGAAAGGCCAGCATATAGGCGCCGTAACCTGTGAAACCATAGGTAAATTGGGCAACCAGAAGTCCTATCTCACCACACCAGTTGCTCTCGGTAGCCAGCGAATAGGAAAGCAGGCTCAAGAAGAGAAATACTGCTAAAAATATTCCTAAAATGGCAATCAACTCTTGCTTAAGGCTGGGTCGACTTGCTTGATTAGACTGCGCCATAATAAATAATACTCCTGCATCATTGCACCGCATCGACCAAACACAATGAAACATGCGGCGTTTGCACGCTATGGAAAGAGGTAGGCGACGAAAAACACTCGCGCGATACCCCGGTGATTGCTACTCAGATTGACCTTAGAATATCCAGCAAGATGGTGAATGCAAGGTCTGGATCAGATTTTTTTACAACCCACAGGTGTAATAGGAAAAAAAGAAAAAAGCAAGTTCATCCACATCCTGACAATCAGAAAAGCGCCGTTTTCAGTGGAGTCGTTTGTGAACTGCGTCCAATATACCATTGACAAAGGGAGGGGAGTCATCGCTACCGAAACGTTTGGCAATCTCAACAGCTTCATTGATCGCCACCTGATGGGCCACATCCTGGCTGTACACCATTTCACATACGGCAATGCGAAGAATATTTCTATCGGTGTAGGCAATTCTCTCCAATCGCCAGTTGGTTGCACTTTTACGAATCAGTTCATCAATATGCTCACGATTCGTAAGCGTTGTCTTTAATAACAGGGAGGTATATTCGCGCGCCTTTCTACTTACCTGATACAACCCACAAAACAGTTCTAAGCGTTCTTCAAGATCCGCAAGATCCAGTGGATCTCTACCGCAGAAATCATCCTGAAAAAGAAACTGCAGAGCGGCCTCGCGTGCTTTCCTTCGTGTACCCATGAAATGTATTACTGAAATAAGATATGGAACAATCTGGCGGAAGCCTGAAATCGCTATCTCCACCACTCTGCTGTGTACGCTTAACTAATTTTGGTAGAACTCCTCGTTAGTTTCCGTCCGAAAACTAGCAATTTTGGTTGAGACCGAGGCATGCAAAAATTTTTACCACAGGCATCTAATTAATATCTCGGAGTGTCTCACTCCGTTCGCTTACCGGAGGATGAAATTTTCAGCATAACAAAGATATCGGCCAAAATTGCAGTTTTAGGATGGGAACTAGTTAATACTGCTGACGAGATTAGCCATCTCGATGGCTGCAACCGCGACCTCAGCGCCTTTGTTGCCCGCCTTTGTTCCAGCCCGCTCGATGGCCTGCTCAATGGTTTCGGTGGTCAATACACCAAAGAGCA
The DNA here is from genome assembly GCA_030065655.1 of Desulfocapsaceae bacterium. Lineage (GTDB taxonomy): Bacteria > Desulfobacterota > Desulfobulbia > Desulfobulbales > Desulfocapsaceae > Desulfopila_A. The sequence goes on from JASJDT010000080.1 coordinate 7,544, forward strand.
CGGGCACACCACTATCCAGGCCAACCTGAGCAGCACCCTTAGACACCTCATTGACCACTACTTCAAAATGCGGGGTGGCGCCTCGGATAACCACACCAAGACAGATTACCGCATCATATTTTTGCGATTCAGCAAATTTTTTAGCAACGAGCGGAATCTCAAAGGCTCCTGGTACCCTGGCAATATCAATATCCGTTTCCGCAGCACCAGAGCGGGTCAGCGAGTCTATTGCACCTTCCAAAAGCTTTTCGGAGATAAAGGAATTAAAACGCGCAATGACAATTGCAAACTTTTTCCCATCCGCTTTCAGATTTCCTTCGAATACATTGGCCATGTTTATCTCTACCCTTATTTAAGTTTTTCCTTAACGATACAGCCGCTTAGTCATCAACTTCTATCAAGTGTCCCATCCGATCACGCTTACAGAGGAGATAGTCCTTGTTTTCCTGATTCGCCTCCATTTCCAGAGGCAGCCTGGCTACTACTTCTATACCATAACCTTCGAGTCCGATTATTTTTTTGGGGTTGTTGGTCAGCAAGCCCATTTTTTTGACCCCCAAATCACGCAGGATCTGGGCGCCTATCCCGTAATTGCGGAGATCGGGTTTAAAGCCGAGCCTAATATTCGCCTCGACGGTATCCAATTTCTCCTCATCCTGCAGCTTGTAGGCCTTCAACTTGTTGACCAAACCAATTCCCCGTCCTTCCTGGCGCATATAAAGGATCACCCCGCAACCCTCCTGCTCCACCATACGCATCGCCGCATTGAGTTGCAGACCACAGTCACAGCGGGCAGAGCCAAACACATCTCCGGTAAGACATTCCGAATGAACTCGGACAAGCACCCGCTGATCCGGCTTGATATCTCCCTTGACCAGGGCAAGATGCTCGTGGTCGTCAACATCGTTGGTATAAACAACCGCCTTGAATTCGCCGGCAATCTCCGTCGGAATACGTGCCTCGGCAGCACGATGAACCAGGACATCCTCACGAAGACGATAGGCAACAAGATCAGCTATGGTGGCGATTTTCAGATCGTGCTTTTCGGCAAAAATCTCCAAGTCCGGCATTCGCGCCATGGTACCATCTTCATTCATAATCTCACAGATAACCCCGGCAGTGCGAACACCTGCAAGCCGGGCGAGATCAACAGATCCCTCGGTTTGCCCCGTACGCACCAGGACACCACCTTCCCTTGCCTTGAGGGGAAAGATATGACCCGGGCTGATAATATCATGCGGTTTGGCATCTGGTGCGACCGCCGCCAGTATTGTCCTGGCCCGATCGGCTGCTGAAATCCCGGTAGATACACCTGTGCGTGCTTCGATGCTAACGGTAAATCCAGTTCCATAAGGAGATTTGTTGCGTGAAACCATCATTGGCAGATCAAGCTGCTTGATGATGTCTGGTGATAGAGTAAGGCAGATGAGACCACGACCATATTTAGCCATGAAATTGATTGCTTCGGGAGTGACTGCCTCGGCCGCCATGCAAAGATCGCCCTCATTCTCTCGATCTTCGTCATCCACCAGAATGACCATTTTTCCGGCTTTAATATCTGCTATGACTTCTTCAATTGGACTAACTGGCATATCATTCACACAAATTGTAATTTAAAATCTAACCCCTAAGCGGGATAAGTGCCTTGGAGCACCCCCCGAGTCGGTGGTTTTCAATACTATCTGTTTTCATGCTTTTCATGTCGGAAGTTGAGGAGCAAGGCACTAATAAAAACCATGCTCGGCCAAAAATCCGGGGTTTATGTTGCTTCCTTTGTTTTTAGCGACTTCCGGTTTTAACATGAGAAGCTTCTCCACATACTTGCCAATGAGATCGACTTCGATGTTTACCTCACTTCCCTTTTTTAATTGACCCCATGTAGTTGACTGCATCGTGTGAGGAATGATTGAGACTGAAAATCTCTCTTGCTCACAGTAATTGATGGTGAGGCTGATACCATCCACAGTGATTGAACCTTTTTCAATAATATAACGGCTGAGATCCTCCGCCAGAGCGAAAGTATACAGAGTAAAGTCACCAACTTCTTTTATTTCGATAACATTCGCCGTGCAATCGACATGACCTGAAACGATATGTCCTCCCAAACGATCGGAGAGTTTCAACGCCCGCTCCATATTCACCTGGTCACCTACCGTCAGGCTACCCAGGGTGGTCCGCTTTACACTTTCTGGAGAGATGTCCACGGAAAATCTTCGGTTATCTATGTGGTAGGCAGTAAGGCAACCGCCGTTCACCGCGATAGATTCACCTTCGACGGGATCATGGAGGTCAAAGTCAGCCTCAAGGCGGAAGGTAAGACCTCCGCCAGCACTTTTTCTCTCCAATAGTTTTCCAGTTCCTTCTATTATGCCGGTAAACATAGTCCCTGACAAATCTCTCTAGCTGCTTTTATTGCAACTCTTCCGCTTTTTGGAGATACTCATCGGCAATTTTGCCATGTTTAAAATTACGATGTATGGAAGCTATGGTTTTGTAAGCATCCGCAGCTTTTTCCTTCTCTCCAGTTTTTATATAGATCTCGGCTATTTTATCAAGAGTTTGAACACTTCCCCTGGGGTCGTTGTTCGCCCGATAATGGTCGAGTAAATCAAGACAACGTCCGAGAGCATCTTTATACTGCTCCAAGGCAGTATATACAACTATAAATTGTTTCGTAAGCCATGCCAGACTTAAAGGATCATCCAGTTTCTGACAAATTTTCTCAGCACGCTGAAAATGGCTCAGCGCCTTTTCATATTCTTGCCGTTGTATACAGACAAGACCAAGCTGATTGGCTGCATTGGCAATGCCGTTTTCGTTCTGTTCTTCTTCAAAACCTATCATGGCATTGTGCAGGGCGACCGCTGCCGGTCCGGTCTCGCCGTTCTCCAGCAGCTGCTTGCCTTCATTGTATTCAGCCTGGTGGGGTGATTCCTTGCCGCCTTGTTTACTCTTATTCATCGGGGCTATTTCATCTAAACTTTGGATCTTGTCACTCATGTTATTTTTCCTTGTGAATCGCTTGAATTGCCTTGGTCGCTTCTTGAGCTACGGTCGTCTTAACTGGAACGCCGCCCTCCCATAACGTGAATGATGACTGGTCGCCACTCACTTCCATGAGTTGGATTGCCGCCTCAGTCGCCTTGATCCGACCAAGCAGACGGGCAATATAACCACGTACCTCGGCCTTTGGATGGCTAAGGAAGTGAAAGAGATTGAAAAATGGAGTATCCCTAATAAGATCAGGACGGGTCCCGGCAATCTCTGTTAATGCCCAGATTACCTGAAGTTGGGTTGAGTCATCACCAAGATAATTGAGCAGATGCTTGGTGAAAGCACCAAATATATCGGGTCGCTGGGCAATGACCGCTCCCAGGGTTTCAACCATCCCCCAATTAGCAGCTGCGGAGTCTGAGCATGCCTCAAACAATCGGTGCAGCAGTTCGGAGACCTGTCCGGGGTCATAGGTTGATACGCGGGCACAGACTTCACCGATGAGCCATGCGGTTTTCCAGCGACTTTCTTCCATTGGATCGTAGAGCCGACGCTGCAGGAAACGCAATGTTTTCTTATCATCAAGACTCAGTTCAGCTAATTTCTCCACATCATACTGGTCGGCAAGTTCAGCAACATTTTTCTTTGTAGCCCGCTGTCTGTCCTTCTTTGGTCTGGGGGGTGGCGGACTTATAGCCTTTTTAACAATTGCCGCCTGGATATCCTCATTCTTTTGGTCCTTATTGGTAGAAAGCCGCTCAGCAAGCTCGGCCATTTCAGTATGCAGCCGGACAAAATAGAGAACACCACGAACGGGACGACCGTCAAGGTTACCGGTATCAATAACCTGATGGGTCATTTCATCATAATTTTCTACTCTGCCGGTGAGATAATCTTCCTCGGGATAAAGTTCCCAGGCAAGCTCAGAGTTGTCTCCGCAGGCGTATACAAGGGTTTCCACCATCGCCGCACCGACATTGTGCCCGGTTACATCACAACTGTAAACAGCACCGCATTGACATCTGCCCACGGGAAACTCGTTCATTTTCCTTTCAACGGCATCTGTTGCTTTCCCCACTCGCTGGCCGCAGAAAGGGCACCATGGAGGGCGCTTAATTATCTTCTTTTTCATAATTTACCAAAGTCCTCAATATCTCATATCTTTCAGGGGTTGCGGCCGAATATGAGAATAATGGACATCAACCAAGTTTCGAATTAAGACTGCTCTTGAAATTCGGATCTACTGAATATCCCAGTTGCTCCGCCTTTTCCATATGCTGTTTGGCTTTTTTAAAGTCTTCGCTAAAGTAGAGAGCCACTGCCATATTGTTGTGGGCTAAAGGAGAGTCCGGTTCCAGCTCGACACCTTTGCGGGCAGCCTTAAGCGCTCGTTCATCCTCACCTTTCATGGTCAGCACCGAGGTAAGATTCATCCAGACACTGGCCAGATTGGGATTGTACTGGGCAGCTTTTTCATACGATGCTATTGCCTTTTCCAGTTCGTTTTGCTGCTGCCAGATAAGGCCAAGATTGGCATGGGCCTGGGCTGACTGCGGCAAGACTTTGAGTGCCCGCTCGTTGAGGTCTTTGGCGTGATTCAAGTCTCCTTTGCCAAAGAAGAGAGCACCTAAGTTAATCAAACTCTCTGTTGACAATGGATCGATTTCGATGGCCCTCTCCAGCGACTTTATTGCCTCATCTACTCTGCCGGCTTTCATGTATACCAGTCCTAGATGATGATGGGCGATGACGTTTTCAGGACTTTCTTTTACCTGAGCCTCGAGTTCTTCGATCACTTTTGCAATATCTTCCTGGGTGTTCTCTGCCATTTTCACTCCTCAAACTATTATTCATATCTATTAGCGGCTCCATCCTCATACTAAAAAAAGAGAGGACGACAACCGCCATATTTATCTATTGGTATTTATCTAATGTTTTGGGCTGTTGGTTAATAACAACTGCTGGAGTTGTATGCTGCAAAGCGCCTACAATATAGACACAATGACTTTTGTTGCAAGCAGAATTTCCGGGTGCAAAGCAAGGGGATAACCCATCAAACCTATATCTCACCAAACCAACCGATGTCCCTGCACTGCTGTCTCAGCCAGGATTTGTTTTGCCAGATTAACATCTCTGGAGATCTGACTTGACAGCTCATCTATGTTCGCATACTTCTCCTCACTTCTCAGAAACTTGATCAGATTGACTTTGATCGGCTTGCCATAGATGTCTCTATTAAAATCGAATATGTGGGTCTCAGCTACCAGAGTCTGTTCGCCGAAGGTCGGGTTATAACCAATATTGATTACTCCACCATAGCAGACATTATCACTTACCACCTGGCAAACATAGACGCCACGACGCGGTACCAAATCTTCTTCCGAAATGTGCAGATTAGCCGTGGGATAGCCAATTTCCTTGCCACCTCGCTGCTTACCTCGCTGCACGACACCGCGAATTTGATAGTATCTGCCAAGCAACTCGCTTGTCTCAACCATTCTTCCCTCTGCCACCAGTTCCCTCACCTTGGTTGAACTGACAATCACGTCGTTTTTATAGTAGGCATCTATCACGGTCACCGAGAATCCTTTTTCCTGGCCCTGTTTTTTTAAGAAATCTATATTTCCCGCCCTTCCTTTGCCAAAAGCATAATCATAACCGACAAAAAGATCCCGCACCCCGATTCTGCCAATGAGGATCTCATCAACAAAACTCTCTGCACTGGTTGCCGCAAATTGACGGTCAAAAGGTATGATTACCAAAATATCGATACCGGAGAGCTCGATAAGTTCAATTTTTTGCTCTATGGTAGAGATCAACTTAATTCCACCTGGTTTGAGAATCTGCAGCGGATGCGGGTCGAAGGTTACGGCAATGCTGGTTCCTCGAGTATGATAAGCCCGTTGCTCGACAACTTCAAAAAGACGCTGATGGCCAAGGTGGACACCATCAAAGTTACCAATGGTGACACAGGGGTTAATATATTTTGATTTTATGTGATCAAGATTCCGAATTATTTTCATTTTTAATTAGAGAAAAAGCAGATAATTTTATGTTCTGTTATCAAGAAACCCTTGACAAAAACCACGCCACAAAGCATATTCCTAAGCGTTGCCGAAGTGGCGGAATTGGTAGACGCGCTAGGTTCAGGGTCTAGTGGGGGTATCCTCGTGGAAGTTCGAGTCTTCTCTTCGGCACCAATTTATATTTAGATTATAAGGCTGTTTTCTCAAAAGGGAAAACAGCCTTTTTTCTTCACCCGCCGGCGTAGTCAACATCAAATTGTCCAGTGAACAAATTGCACTGCCCTCGTATAGCATGAACGGCTGGTTACCGCAATCAGACTGTTTAATGGAATCAAACTTTTCTGGATCCTCCCCCACTATCTTGCGCATATAAAAACCACTCTAAACGACAATCATTGTGATGCAGAACTTTTCAAACGACTATTCTCCGCCTTCTTCTACCAGGTATATCGTTAACACTGCCAATCAACGTGATTAAGTCACTGATTTCATTTTTCTTAGTGGTTCTATTTTTATACCATCAGTTTAGGTGGAGTGGTTGTTCAATTTTTATGAAAGTTTTGTGCAATAGTGTTGACGGTCAAGGTAAATTCATTATAATGTGCGCTACATTGGGGACGTGCCCTGTTTGTCAAATGGGCTTTCTATCTACAACTCAGGTTAATTTAACAACGGAAACTCAAGGAGTAGAGCATGCTTGAACTCAGGAAGGGAGAAGACATACTTGCAGCGGTCGGCGGTGTAACCATCTTCTCCGATGCAATGCAGGTCATCAAAGAAACACTGGACCCGGCAAACGAGGCCAAAATAGCAACAATTCGCAACGAGGAAGCGCTCATCAAAATAGCGAATGCCATTGCCATCTGTAAGCCGGATAAAGTGTTCATTGATACCGGAAGCGAAGATGATGTTCAATGGATCAGGAAGTATTCTCTGGAAAAGGGTGAAGAAAAAGAACTTGCCAAGAAAGGCCATACCATCCATTTCGATCTCCCTCAGGATCAGGCTCGCCTTGTCAATCAAACCTACTATATTATCAACGAAGGCGAACAGATGAGTTCTCTGGCTAAATCGGTTCTCCGCCAGGATGCACTCGAATACGTCAAGCAGTATGTTGACGGTGTCATGAAAGGCAAAACCATGATGGTCGGCTTTTTCAGTCGTGGCCCGATAGGGGCTAAAGCGGCTATTCCAGCAATTGAGATATCCTCCTCCACCTATGTCATGCATTCCGCGGAACTACTCTACCGCAATTGCTATGCCGATTTTGACGCCGAAGTTGACCGAGCCGGACTTTTCTATACCAATCTTCATGCAGAAGGAGATAACACCCCTGCAGACGTACCCAATGCCAGAATCTTCATGGACCGTAGCTGGCAGACGACATTCTCGACATTTTGTACCTACGCCGGCAATACGCTGCTCCTAAAAAAAGGAAACCACCGCTTCTCAGTTGACTATGCCACCTACTATAAACCTGAAGAACAACTGTCCGAACATATGTTCATTACTGGCATGACCGGTCCAAACGGCAGAAAGACCTTTTTTGCCGGTGCAGCCCCTTCCGGCTGTGGCAAAACCACAACTGCCATGGTTGGCACGGATTTCGTAGGCGACGATCTGGCCCAAATCTGGATTGATGGGCAGGGAATCATTCGTGGCATCAATCCAGAAAAGGGTATTTTCGGCATTGTTGAAGATGTTAACAGGGAGGGTGACCCGCATCTCATGGACTGCCTGCGCGGCGAAGGTACAGAGGTTATCTGGTCAAATGTCCTTATTGATGAAAACAACGTGCCGTACTGGGTTGGCAACGGCGAAGAACCACCCGAAAAGGGCGTTAATTTCCAGGGCGAATGGTACAAAGGTAAAACCGATGAGGATGGCAATCCTGTGCCGATGTCACACAAGAATTCGCGCTGTACCCTGCTTGCCTCGGCAATTAAAAATCATGCAACTGAGATTGCCGAAGATCCTGCGGGAGTTCCTCTTAAAGTATTCACTTATTCGGGCCGGGATTCCGATACAATGCCTCCAGTTTGGGCAGCCAAGAATGCTGATGAAGGGGTCGCAATTGGTGCATCCATAGTCTCCCAGGCTACGGCTACCGAGGTTGGTGTTACCGGTGTCAGACGCCAACCCTGGGCAAATGCTCCTTTTATTCCCGGTGCGCTTGCCGATTATATGGATGCCCAATTCAAGTTTTTCAACTCGGATAAAATCACTGATTCCGCCAAACCGGTTCTTGCCGGTCTAAATTACTTCCTCACTCATGAAAACAGGGGTGGGTCCGGTAAAGGCCTTCTAGGTGAAAAAAAGGACGTTAAAGCCTGGTTGGGCTGGTTAGAGCTATATGCCAACAATGACGTGGAGGCAATATCCTCACCCATCGGTATGCTCCCAAAATATGAAGATCTCAAGAAACTCTTTGCCGCAATAGGCAAGGAATACCAAAAATCACTCTACGACATGCAGTTTGCCCTGTATATCGACAACATTGTCGGCCGCATTGAAATGCAGTACGAGGAGTACAAGAAAGAAAAAAACATTCCCAAACGTCTCTTTGAAGTGTATGCCGAGCAGAAAGAAGCTTTACTTGCTCTCAAGGAGCGCTATGGTGCAGTCGTCGCCATCGACAATTTGATTGATAAATAGCGATGCATGCCATTCGGCTGCAAATATTCGGTTCCATATAGACCGGTTGATACTTACATTTACAAAAGGCCACCGTTCTCATAAGCGGTGGCCTTTTTATATCTGCAGATACTGACATTTGCTGTTGAGTAGAGATTTTCGCCATATAAATCATCATATGGAAGCCAAAAATCAGGATGAAATAGAGGTGATTGTCACCAACGACCAGGAGTATATCGCAACATGCTCACTGGTCCTCTCTGCCGTTGATATCACCCATACCATCGTGCGTGAAGATACCAATTTATCTATCCGTGTGGCTTCGGGCGATGCAACAATGGCCAAACACCATCTCGCCTCTTATGATCAAGAAAACAAAGAGTGGCCTCCCCAACCGATCCATCTGGAGGAGCAGTCAGGCGACACTCAGCCCCCGACCTTCATTGTAATTGGAGCACTTATGCTCTTTTATTATGTCACCGGTCCGTGGGACAGCGGCTCTGTATGGTTCAACTCAGGTGCAGGCGACGCCGATGCCATAATATATGGCGGTGAGTTCTACAGGCTGGTCACCGCCTTGACCCTGCATGCCGACCTTACTCACCTCCTTGGCAATTGTATCATTGGCGGTTTTCTCCTCCATTTCTTCTGCAGACTAGTGGGTTCAGGTTTTGGGCTGGCTGCCATACTGACTGCAGCAACGCTGGGGAACGGGATAAATGTCTTCTTAAGAGGGGAGAACCATCTCTTCATCGGATTCTCTACAGCGGTTTTTGCCACCATTGGCATGTTGGTTATTGTCAGTTATCGGAGCAAGAAAAATCAATCGCGCTTCCAGCTTTTCCTTCCTTTCATGGCGGGGACCGCCCTGTTGGCAATGCTTGGCAGCTCAGGAGAGCGTACCGATCTGGGAGCCCATCTGTTTGGGCTGCTCAGTGGTCTGGCAATTGGTTTTTTAATCGTCAGTGACAAGTGTAGAAAGCTCAGACAATCATCGTTTCTGCAACTTGTCCTCTTCATTCTCACCTGCTCCACTGTCTATCTTTGCTGGACTGTCGCTCTTACCAGAACCTATTGATGGTGGTTTTGGTTTATGGGTAGATCTTTTTTTACATCGGTTTTCATGATAGCTTAAAGTATGGTTCCATTTTTGTATTTGCATTACATATCACCAATACTTACTCTCTACACAGTTATTAAATTGTTCAATTGCTTGATTTTTCATGCTCGGCTATTTATCGTTGTCAGTCGGCATGACGGGGAAATTGAGAAGAAAAAAAACACATTCAGGAGAATTGTATGGCCAATCATGATCAGCAACCTCCCTGGGGGAATAAAAAGAAGCCGCAAACCCCAGAGGAAATGGTTGCCCAGATTATCAAAAAACTACAAAATTATTTTTCAGATCAGAAAAAACCATCTGGAGGCGGCGATGATGACGAAGGATCTAAGAGATCCTTCAATCCATTCTCGGGTATTGGTAAGATCCTTGCCATTATTCTTGTCGTCCTGCTTATTCAGGGAATCTTATCATCCATTTATAAGATCGCCCCTGGTGAAGTTGGCGTGATCCTCCGTCTGGGGAATTACAACAAGACCACACAGCCGGGACTCCACCTGAAAATTCCTTACATCGACCACCTTTTCAAGGTTGATGTTGAGAATATCCGAAAGGAGGAATTTGGTTTCCGACTGCAGTCAGCAGGCCAAAGAAGTACATTCACCAGGCGTGACTACGACATGGAATCTCTTATGCTCACTGCCGATAAAAACGTTATCAACGTTGCCTGGATTGTTCAGTACCGGGTAAAAGATCCACGCGATTTTCTCTTTATGGTAAAAGACGTTCGTCAAGCTGTCCGTGATCTTTCCGAGAGTGTCACCCGGAGAATTGTCGGTAACATGGATTTTGACTACGTCCTCAGTAATCGTGATTTGTTAGCGGCTTCGGTTAAACAGGAGCTGCAGGCTGAACTTGATGGCATACGAGCGGGAATCATCCTTGGCGCGGTCCAGTTTCAGGATATTAACCCACCAGATACTGTAAAACCGGCATTCAACGAAGTAAATGAAGCGGATCAGGATATGAAGCGTTTGGTGAATGAGGCCGAGAAAGTTTATAACCAGGTCATTCCCAAGGCCCGTGGTGAAGCCAAGCAAATAGTCGAAGAAGCACGTGGATATTCAGCTGAGCGAATCAACAACGCCAAGGGTGAAACTTCCCGTTTTCTTGCTATTCTCAAAGAATACGAAAGTACACCCGATGTTACCAGAAAACGCATGTATATTGAAACAATGCAGTCAATATTGCCCAAAGTCGAGTCGGTCTACGTCCTCGATGAAAACCAGCAATCACCCCTTCCTCTGCTGAATCTGAGCAGAGAGAAAGGATTGAACCTGTCTGAATCACAAAAATAGATTTTCACCTGAGGTTAGAATAATGAAAAAAATAGCACAATTCTTACTCGTCGGCCTCGTTCTTGCGGCCATCGTGATCATCTATGATGGCTTCTTCATCCTTGAAGAAGGACAGCAGGCGGTTATTACTCAATTCGGTGCACCAGTTGGCTCAAAACAAGAAGCCGGACTCCACTTTAAAAAGCCATTTTTCCATCAAGTTCAATATTTTGAGAAAAAAATATTAATCTGGGATGGTGAACCAAATCAGATACCGACAAACGACAAGACCTTTGTCTTCCTCGATGTCACTGCCCGCTGGAAAATTACTGACCCACTTCAATTTCTCCAGGCGGTTAAAACTGAAACCCGGGCCCAGTCTCTTCTTGACGATATCATTGATGGTACCGTAAGAGACATCGTTAACAAGAACGATCTCATTGAAATAATTCGAAGTTCTGATTGGTCGGAAGCGACCATGTCGCCCAATACCAAGGAGATGGGCACAACGCCGGAAATGGGTCGCGACCAGATCTCTCAGCTGATCCTGACTATAGCCTCTGGAATTACGCCTCAATATGGAATCGAACTTACCGATGTTCTTTTGAAACGAGTCAATTACATCGAATCGGTACGACTCAGAGTTTATGACAGAATGATATCAGAGAGAAATCGAATCGCCGCTGAGAAACGCTCCTTTGGTGAGGGCCGAAAGGCCGAGATCCTTGGTAAGGTAGATAAGGAACGAAAAGAGATTATCTCCAATGCCAATCGCGAAGCTCTAATCATTAAAGGTAAGGCCGATGCCGAAGCAACCAGAATCTACGGTGAAGCCTATAACCAGGATCCGGAGTTCTACTCTTTTCAGAAATCACTTGAAGCCTATGAACAGCTCATTGGCTCTAATACTTCGCTTATTCTGTCCTCCGATTCCGAGATTTACAGATATCTGAAGGATGTTTCAGGAAAAGATATAACAAACATGTAGTAGCAGCATTATGTAGTAGCATTTTTCAAAACTAAAGACGGGAGTAAAGCCTGCTTCCGTCTTTAGTTTCTAGTTCTTCTCAGTCATCCTCCTCGGATTGCCCGCCTACTGGATAGGAAGGTGCGTGCTCTGCAGAAAAAGGGATTCTGCCCTTGTCATTGAGGATGATTTCAAGGCGATCAAGCTCGCTGTCCTCGGTAATTTCATCAACCCCCAACTGTTCAAAGCGACAGTTGCACATATTAAATTGACCCTCACACCAGGGACAAATTTCCACAGGACAACCAAATAAATGAATTTCTCCCTCGCCTACCATGCAGGCAGGACAAAAGTTGTGAGGTTTTCCTTTAAGATTAGCATATTCGTTGCTACGTTCATCCACTGTTTTGAGAAAATCCCGATTATCTGCATAACCAAAGAACCGGAGAACATCTGCATCACCTATACCGTCTTTTTTTTCGCCAATATAATGTGGTTTTCCATCTTGGAAAAAATAGAGATATTGGAAGTTTTTTGTCTCAACTTTAAGCAGATAAGCATCGTGGCGGGAAACAATACGGCTAACGCTGGCAACCGCTTCTTCTCTGAACTTGGGGAGACGGGCGTAAAAATCTTTCATTACCCTCAGAGCCATGCCGTTATCCTCGTAGGTGGCCAATGTCTGTAAAGCCGTTTTTTTCTCGGCTGACTGAACAGAATACTCGATGAAAATCTTTACCTCTTCAACAAGATCACTCATCTGTCCGCCCTTTCTATGATGTGAATTACTCATGACCTCTCATTTAATGCCGATGTTTCAGAGAACACAACCAGAATAATGGCATGGTGTATTCCTCAACATGCTGTCTGGGTGGCGATTGTACCACAGAATCTCTTCATGGCCTTTATAATAACCAGAATAACAACATCACGCACGCGCCTGCACTTAATTTTTCATAAACCTCATCCAATCTCTAAATTATTCTCTCTGCTAAGCGCCTTCCATAGCCTGTGATAAGCGAAATACATGCATAGCAAACCTAGTAAATTTTCCAACCAGAACAAAATAATTATAATATTTTCAGTTACTTAAAATCATAAAAAAAGATAGGTTTGCTTTTTTGGCTAAGTTTGGGTAGTATATCTTTCTGTGAGAAAACTCAGAGGACAATCGTCTCTCTTCTGCTGTTAACCGGCACGGTGTTAACGACCTTCGCCATTACCTAATTCCCCCTGGAATGACCAGATGTCATTCCCTGCTGCCAGACAGCTACAGCATGCTTCCTAGCAAGCGGTGCCCATTTGTCTATATATGCTCACCGTCTTGGCATTTTGAAGCAAGAAGATAAGGTCGCCTGATTTCAAAATACGAGGGATAGCTATGTCAGAAAAATATGCTCAGCTGATCATTGATGGTCAAACCTATCGGTACCCGATCCTGGAAGGTGAAAGAGGTGAAAATGCTATTGATATAAGCACTTTGATTCGAGACACTGGTCATATCACCCTGGATCAGGGATATGTCAATACCGGTTCGTGCACCAGCGCTATAACCTATCTTGACGGCAAGGATGGCATTCTCACCTATCGTGGCTACGCCATTGAGGATCTGGCAGCAAACTGCTCCTTTGTTGAAGTTGCCTATCTGCTACTCCACGATGATCTGCCAAATCTGGATGAGCTAAATCATTTTCGCCAGCTCATGTCCAACTATGCTCTCATCCATGAGGACATGATTCATTTTTTCGATCATTTCCCGCCAAATGCTTCACCCATGTCAATTCTTTCGACCATGGTCAACTCGCTGCATAACTTTTATCCGGAAATGACCGCCCATCCGGATCCGTCCGAAACCGCCGATGACGTATCCACCCGTTTGCTCTCCAAGGTAAGGACAATAGCCGCTTTTTCTTATAAAAAATCACTTGGCCACCCATTGATTTACCCTCGCTATGACCTCAATTATTGTGAGAATTTTCTCAACATGATGTTCGACAAACCGACACGGCCGTATACCATATTGCCGGAAGTCGTATCAGCCCTTAATAAACTGCTTATCCTCCATGCCGACCACGAGCAGAATTGTTCCACATCAACGGTGCGACTGGTGGGCAGCGCGGGTGTCAATCTCTATGCCTCCATCGCTGCAGGGATTAATGCGCTCTGGGGACCTTTGCACGGCGGCGCCGCACAGGCAGTTGTTGAAATGCTTGAGGACATCTACGCCGACGATATGGATTTTGTTAAATATCTCAACAAAGCCAAAGATCCCCACGATAATTTCAGATTGTCCGGCTTCGGCCACCGCGTCTACAAAACATTTGACCCACGAGCCAAAATCATAAAAAAGGCCTGCGATGAAACACTGGCAGCGTTGAATGTTGATGATCCGCTGCTCGATATTGCCAAGGAACTGGAAGAGAGGGTCAGAAATGATGATTTCTTCGTAAGTCGCAATCTCTATCCCAACGTAGACTTCTACAGTGGCATTATCTACAGGGCCATGGGCATCCCCACCAATATGTTTACCGTTATGTTTGCCCTCGGTCGCCTGCCCGGCTGGATCGCCCATTGGCGGGAAATGATGATGGATGATAACAACAGAAGGATAGGCCGACCCCGACAGCTCTACATCGGCAATGAAGCTAAAAGATTTGTGCCCATTTCCGAACGGTAAGAGGTGATAATACCGGCGGTCCTGACTCTTTTTCTCGGACCGCCGCAAAGCATCATTCCTTGGCCAGGCTCTCAGTTATCTCAAAATTTACTACGAGGGGAACATTCAGAGGCAGGGCGGACTCCATTGCCTGGCGAACCGTTTGAGAAACATCATCGACCGCTTCCGGAGGAAGTTCAAAAACCAGTTCATCATGAATCTGCAGGAGTAGGCTGGCCGGTAACTTTTGGCTGTGGAGCAGATCTTCCACCTTAATCATGGCCAACTTAATGATATCTGCGGCTGTTCCCTGGATGGGAGTGTTCAGGGCGATTCTCTCGGCCATGTCTCGCTGGTTCTTATTTTTGGCGTTTATTTCAGGCACCGGCCGACGCCGGTTACACAGCGTGGTGACGTAGCCATCCCGGCGAGCCTGTTCTATTATTTCCTCCATAAATCGCTTTACTCCCTGGTAATGGGCAAAATATCGATCGATAAAGGTCTGCGCCTCCTTTCTTGACAGCTCCAGCTGATTCGCAAGACCATAGCTGCTCATTCCGTAGACGATGCCAAAGTTGATGCTTTTTGCCACCCTGCGCATCTCAGGTGCAATAAACATGGGATTGGCAAAAATCTGTTTGGCCGTGGCATCATGGATATCAAGATCGTTTTTGAAGGCGTCCAGCAGGGCTTCATCCTTGGAATAATGGGCAAGAACACGTAGATCAATCTGCGAATAATCAGCCGAGAGAAAAACCATGCCTTCACCAGGGACAAACGTTTTTCGTATTCTATTGCCGTATTCGGAACGTATCGGAATATTCTGCAGATTCGGATTGCTACTTGATAATCTGCCCGTCGCTGTAACCGTCTGGTTAAAAGAAGTATAGACTCTTCCCGTTTCTGCATCTACAAGCGAACCCAGTTTTTCCACATAGGTTGATAGCAGTTTGGCGATGGTGCGGTATTCCAGTATCTTTGCCGGCAATTCATGCTTGGGTGCCAATCTTTCAAGGACCTTGACATCTGTAGAGTATCCCGTCTTGGTTTTACGACCATAGGGAAGCCCCAACTTCTCAAAAAGAATGGTACCAAGTTGTTTGGGCGAATTGATATTGAACGTTTCTCCAGCAATACGATGAATTTCTTCTTCGAGATCTGCCAGTTTCTGCTCAAATTCGCGGGAAAGCTGGGACAGGGCTTTTCGGTTCAAGCAAATACCGCGGCTTTCCATTTCTGCAAGAATGGGCATCACCTTCATTTCCATGTCATGAAAAAGCTCCGATACATTATCATCATCGAGCTTTGCTTCGTATTGCTGCCAAAGAAAT
>JASJDT010000081.1 GCA_030065655.1 Desulfocapsaceae bacterium
TGGCCCGGTACGTAAGAAAATCGATTTTTTCTCTTCATCGGCACAATCAGGATTCATCTGCAGCCGTTCCAGCTGATAGCTGGTTTCCTCCCAGATCTGTCGGAGAATGTGCATATTTTCCTGGAGAACTACATCACCATTATAGGATACAGTAATGAGCGGTTCCACCGTGGTCTTGCCGATTTCATCGTAAACGATTCCTGCATGATCGAAGGCATATTTAACCTCTTCCAACATGTCCTCGCGGATTTCCAAGACAATACCCAACTCTTCGGAAAACAGTGAAGCAATCGCTGATTCCCAACCCTGAACATTAACTTTAAAACCGCAATTACCGCCAAAAGCCATCTCCAAGAGGGTAACGATCAACCCACCGTCACTGCGGTCATGACCTGCCAGTATGAGATTTTTATCAATGAGCTGCTGAACCGTTTGAAAACATGCTCTGATCAACCAGGCATCCCGTAGATCCGGGACAATATACCCGACCTGCCCCTGGGTCTGAGCAAATGAAGAGCCGCCCAACCTGTTGTAGTCCTTGCTGAGATTGATAAAGAGCAGCGTTGATCCCGGCTCTTTAATATCGGGAGTGATTATTCTGGTTATGTCCGGCATGGCACCATAGAGAGAAACGACCAGCTGTCTTGGTGATTTAACGGTTTCGCCGTCTACCATGGCAGCCATGGAGAGGCTATCCTTTCCGCCATCCACCGCGATGCCAAGTTCAATCATCACATCGCGCATTGCCTTGACGGCATCGTAGAGTGCTGCTCCTTCTCCCTCAAGCTTCGGCGCCCACATCCAATTGGCCGAACATTTAACCCGGTCGAGATCCTCGACCCTGGCCCACATCAGGTTAGTGAGTGCCTCCCCTACGGTCATTCGCGCTCCTGCAACTGGATCGACGACCATTTTAATGGGTTGCTCACCAATGGCGGTGGCAGCGCCGGTTTTACCGAAATGACTTTGAGCAACGACAGCCACGTTACTCAGCGGTAGCTGCAGGGGTCCACAACACTGCTGTTGGGCCACGAGGCCAGTTACCGCACGATCAACCTTATTGGTGAGGAAGCGCTTGGAACCCACCGAAACTAGTCGCAGTACGTCGACAAGCGCGTCACGGACAGGCATACCCATATCGTATATGAGAGGGGAGTGTCCGGAGTCGAGACGCCGGTCCTCAAACAGTTTTTGAGGGATATTACCGAGAAGCTGATCGATTTCGATATCAACCGGGGTCATATTGTTCTGTGAATCCCGAACGACAAAACGCAGGTCGCCGGTTACCTCACCGAGAACCTCGCAATTCACCTTTTCTCTGGCGCATATTTCCTTGAACTTTTCTATGTTTTCGGGCTGGATGAGAAAACCGTTCCGTTCCTGATATTCGGCCACATATATCTCCAAAACAGACATGGTTGGGTCACCGACATTGATTCTGCGGATATCAACCCAGCCTCCCGATTCCTCGACCAGTTCCTTAAGAACGTTTGCCGGCCCACCGGCGCCCTGATCATGGATGACATCGATAAGGCTCCTGTCACCCATTTCACTGCAAGCCCGGATAACCCGGTTCATCTTCTGCTCCATCTCCGCATCGCCACGCTGCACCGCATCGAAGTCAAGCTCGGAAACGTTCTCTCCCTGCAGCATACTTGAGGCAGCCCCACCTCCAAAACCCACGCGATAGGCTGGTCCACCCACCTGGACAATCAGCATGCCCTTTTCCTGAGGACATTTTTCAATATGCCTGGCATCGATCTGACCAATACCACCAGTGAACATTATCGGTTTGATGTATGCCCATCGCTCGCCATTTTTTAAGCGAAGATCAAACGACCTGGTAAATCCCTGAATAAGCGGCTCACCAAATTTATTACCGTAATCGGAAGCGCCATTGCTCGCCTCTATTTCTATCTCTAGCGGTGAGGCTAGATTGTCGGGTCTGGAATTATTCTTTTCCCAGGGAAGCTCATATCCCGGAATATTAAGGTTTCCGACACAGTAACCGGCTGTCCCGGCGATAACGAAGCCTCCCCTGCCGGTTCCCTGAACATCGCGGATCCTGCCACCGGTTCCCGTTTCCGCTCCTGGAAATGGAGCAACACCAGTGGGGAAATTATGGGTTTCCGCGGTCAGCAGGACATTGTAGCACACCTCCTGCTTCTGGAATGGCGAGGGCTTACCTGGCTCCGCCGGCAACAGTGTGGAAATGTCATAACCATCAATGACACTTGAGTTATCCTTGAAGGCAATTACCGATCCTTTAGGATTGGCTTTCAGTGTGTCGGCAACCATTTCCATCAGGGTGGTTTCACTGACTTTACCGTCAATGACCTGCTTTCCTTTGAAAAATCCGTGTCTGGAATGCTCCGAGTTAGCATTGTTGAGATCCATGATTTCTACTATGGTGGGATTGCGCCCATGTTTTTTGACAAAATAGTCGTAGTAGAAATTCCGGTCCCATTCATCCATGGATATTCCGGGTATTTGGGCAAGGGCATCCGGACCTTTTGAGATGAGGTCAACCTCATACACCTCTTCAGGTTCAACGCCGGTTGTAAAACTGGTCAGCGGTTCCGGATAATGACACTCTGTCATCCGGTCGTGGTTGTTGGCGATAAAATCTTTAATGGATTCTTTTTCAGGGACAAGATAGCATCGTGAGCGTTCGACGCGGGTAACTGATTCGAGCCCGATTGATTGACAGATCGACACCATATTCGACGACCAGGCCGTAGCAAAATTCAATCTCGGACCTACTTCTACAACCCTTTCTCCTTGAAGAGTAGGGGTCGATGATACCGTCTCAGCCAGAAAACCATCGGCCAGAATCAAACGTATGCAACTCATCTCCTGGTCATCGAGAGGTTTTGTCGACTCGATGTTAAAACAATATGCCCGTGTATCATCAATAGCCCTGTACAGCCGTACAACAGTCAATCCCATGGTGTAACCTTTTCCTTTTCTGCTCGTCTGGATTACCGGTTGCTCCGGTCAGATATTTTACTTGATTGATTTGCTTGCCAAATCCGGCACGAACATCATCTGCCGTTGCGCTGGCATTAAACCATAATCGCCCATCCTCGTAAAGGAGGATAGAATTCATTTATGAATAAACAACACCACTCTGTTTCCTCGTCCCTTATGGAAACCACTTCACATTGCTGGGTTCTTATCCCTTATAGTCGGCTCATCATGAACGTGTGCTACAGATACGTTTTAGTTCCGGGCCGACTTCTCCCCAGTCAACACAAGGCCTGTTGAAACCACTGGGAAAAATCAGTGGACAGCCAAAAGCGGCATCATCAACATAAATGTCACCATAGACCTTTGGGGAGACCGTCCAGCTCTTTTGCTTGGGATTCTCATTAACTGCGTATAGAACCACACCATTGTCTCGGAGATAGTTTACGGCGTCGGTCAATGCCGTTTTAAACGTTTTGCTGTCTGAACGCATGGTATACAGAATCAGTTTCGCTCCACTCGCATGCAATTGTTTCAGCCATTCTATTGCCCCGGGAACAGGTTGACCAATTTCTGGAAAACAATGATCAACAATGGTACCATCGAAATCTACACAAATAATCATATTGCCCTCTATACCGGAAGTGGGGAACACCATGGATGTACATCAATTTTCTCGTGAAGACCGTTGTTATCTGGACCACAGAATCGCTTGCTGCAGATACTGCCCTGGCCTAAAAGTTACCAGACCAGCTATCCTCGGTAATCACCCACCTGAGGCAGCAGGTTAAAATATGATACTGGACAGTTTTATTAAAAGCAGCGAAAGTATGCTTTATCATCAATAAAAACAAACAACACGATCATGTCCAACACTCCCCTGACTCCGGACTCCCTCCTCTATATCTACTACCTGGAGGGTAAAATATCAAAGGATAGAAGAATTGTTAACAAAAACTATCTAGGAACCTGGGAAGAAGATGGATTTTCCTTTCTGTTTTTTCTCAAGCCTGCCTCAGAGGATGTCAATGACCTTCTTGCGGCAGATGAGCATTTGCAGTTGCTTGACACCTTCGAAATGACCTACGAACAGTGGCAGGGCGGCAAACTAGAACCACAACAACTGGGCAGCTTCCTTGTTTGTCCCCCTTGGTTTAGCCCACCTGAAGGAGAGCCTTCGCAGGTGATTACCCTTGACCCCGGTGTTGTGTTTGGCAATGGCCTCCACCCGACAACTCGAGACTGTTTGCAGGCTATCGAGATCGTCGGTATGAACAAAACTCTCTCATCCATGCTCGACCTGGGAACCGGTACCGGAATCCTAGCATTGGCTGCTGCATCCCTGGGATGTCAAAAAGTGCTGGCTGTTGACTTTAACTATCTTGCGGCGCAAACAGCCCAGAGGAACGTTGTTGCCAACGGTTTTGAAAACAAGATCGTCACAATTAATGGTCAGGCCGAGCCCTTCACTGCGTTGCCCTGCGACCTGCTTGTCGCCAATATCCACTATGATATTATGAAGGATATCATTAGCTCCTCGGGTTTTCTCCGGCAGAAATGGTTTATTCTCTCGGGACTATTGAAAAGTGAAACGGAGAAAATTGAGAGGCAGTTGGCCGCAATGCCTGTTCACATTCTCAACAAATGGACTAGAGATGGTACCTGGCATACGATTCTAGGTATTACTGCCGCCGAATAAACGTGATGAATTCAATTCAAGCATTTCAAAATAAAGGGGAAAACAGGATTTACCCTCTTTTCCCCTTAGCTCGCCTTTTGTGCCTGTAAAATCGAAGAAAATCAGCTTGACGTGAGTCTCTCTGATGAATTAAAACCGACAGAATCACTCTATAAAAGGAGTGAATGCACCATTTCTGACAGTTACCATGGTAAACGCATCAATCTTCAGGCCACTATGATCCTGGGGAGAAAAATCGAACCGGCCAGCTGTGCCGAAATATCCCTGCATGTTTTCGATGTACGACCTGGCTTTTTCCTTGTCTGGACCAACTGCGGCAATAGCCTTGGCGAGAATCATCATGGCATCATACGAGTGCCCACCGAAAGTGGAAACATCTTCACCAAACCGCCCTTCATATTGTTCCTTGTAGTTGACCAGAAAGTCTCGATTTCCCCCTGCCGGTAGAGAGTCGGCAACAATGAGCCTGCTTGCAGGAAAGATGATACCTTCAGCAGCGGCACCTGCGGCTTTGACATACTTGATATTGGCAAAGCCATGACTCTGGAAGAGTGGTACCTCCCAGCCGATCTGCCGAATATTTTTGGCAATTATCGATTGTGCCGGAACGATTGACCAGTTTATCACGGCCTGAATATTCTGCATCGCTTTTATCTTGGCCACAATCGCGCTAAGGTCGGTTGCCTTTTTATCGTACACTTCGCTGGCCACAATTTCGATGCCGTATTCCGGGGCAATTTGGGTGATCTGCTTCTTTCCAGCTTTACCAAAGCCTGTATTACCGGTAAGAACGGCAATCCTGGTAATATCCATTTCGTTCATAGTCATGAATATTTTGCGTGCCGCCAGGGAATCGCTGGGCGCAGTCTTGAAAACATAAGGGGCAACAGGGTTAACGATGAGTTCTGCAGAGGCACAGGATATCAATAGCGTTTTACTCTGGTCACAAAGGCGTTTGATTTTGAAGGTTTCTCCGCTGGTTGATGGACCTATTATGGCAAAAACCTTTTCTTCCTCGA
The DNA here is from genome assembly GCA_030065655.1 of Desulfocapsaceae bacterium. Lineage (GTDB taxonomy): Bacteria > Desulfobacterota > Desulfobulbia > Desulfobulbales > Desulfocapsaceae > Desulfopila_A. The sequence goes on from JASJDT010000081.1 coordinate 5,686, forward strand.
TGAGCTGCTTGGCAAACGAGACGGCTTTTTCAGAGCTTCCTCCGCTGTCCTTGACAATCAACTCAATGGTATGACCACCTGCCGATTTATCACGATTGATTTCCTCCACCAGCATCTCCAGAGAGCGGATTTCTGGGCCGCCGAGAAATGAAGCTGGGCCGCTTATTGCCAGAATTGCACCAATCTTGATAGTTGCCGCAGCTGCCTGACCTACCCAACTCAGAACAACAAACATCAGGCAACTTCCAACCCACCTCCGTGTCAGCAAAGTCCTTAGTAGAGCCATGTAAGACCTCCCAAATAATGACGTTTTCTTCTCATTACGCTACTTATCCAATTCGCCAAACTCAATCAAATAGACAGTGAGCATCAGCCTGCTCACATCCATACTAATCCCTGTACCCATTTGGTGCCGTGCGCTGCTGTTTCACTTAAATGGTAATGATTATAAAACATTACCGAATAATTATCGGGTCTACTTTGTACACCAGATTTGCTGCTAAAACCAGTTATTTCGTTCAATAACAAGAAACCAGGATCTGCTTGATCATAGTAGATCCTTATGATCGGTAAAATCTTGGTTGCATCAGCAAATATGAAAAGATGTGGCGGCAAATCCATTTGTTAAGCAACAGCCTAACTCCATCTGTGTGCAAAAATTGTAACTAAAAGGGAAAAAATGGTAACAACCACAGAATATTTAACCACAATTTTCCCACAGACATATCGATGTTTAGATTGAACTGCCATTCGTCGATTAGTTTGGCACGTCATTTGCTTAATGATTAATCAGCGCTTGAAAAATTTGAATATTTTCTTGATTTGCGAACAGGTTTACATAATTGGCACATTAGAAAAGTATAATGCTATTGGAACGATCCACGTCAGTTTTTATCAACTTGCCAAAGATTAATAACCTGTCCATATAGTTAGCCAAAAATAGTGGCGGGGCGGTGATCTTTTCCGAGAACTCCCCTGCTTGGTCAAATGAATTCGCCCTCCACTATTTTTGTCTTTTTACACTTTTTCTTTGAGGGAGAGACATAATGTACATCGTCATGCAGAGTTTCCCGGATGAAAAAATTGTCTTCGCCAGTCACTCAGAAAAAGAAGCCACTAGTTATTTCGATCTCCAGGTGCAGCACGGTAGAGGTTGGTTTGAACTCTGGCAGGAAAATAATGATGGTCCCCTGCGCACCGGCGGAGAACAGGATTTTACCCTTCCTACCTTGGCTGCTTAGCAGAAGCTCGACGCTAAACATCCTCTATTAATAGCCTATATTTCTTCTAAGGAGATGGGCTGAGATTCCAACCACAGCTTGTTAGGTAAAGGGCAAGCTTTGGCTACCGCACATACTCAACTTACCCCTCAACACTTATTTGAACTCATCTACCTGGATGCCGAATTTTTTGATTTTATAGTGAATCGATCTTCTGCTGATATCCAGCAGCTCCGCCGCCTTTTTCTGAACGCCGTTGGTCTGCTTCAAGGCACGGATGATCGCATCTTTTTCGCTTTGTTCAATGGAAAATGAATTTGATGCGGTGCTTGCCTCGTCTTTTGTTCCTTCCTCTGTGGGATTGAGCTGCAGATCATCGGGCATCAAGGTATTGTCACGACAGAGGACAACACCTGCTTCCAAGGCATTTTTAAGCTCTCTGACATTCCCCGGCCAATGATAGTCTTCAAGGCGCTGAATAGTTTCAGGTGGTATCTCCACCAGGGGCAGACCCTGCTGTTCGCAGTGCTTATTTACTAAAAATCTTGCCAAGGCGGTAATGTCCTCTTTCCTCTCCCGCAAAGGCGGCACATTGAGGGTAATTACCCGCAGTCTGTAGTAAAGATCCTGACGAAATTTTCCCTCTTTAATTTCATGAGGAAGGTCAGCATTGGTTGCCGAAATGACCCGGCAGTCAACGGAGATCTCCTTGACGGCACCAACTCTCCTGATCTTTTTCTCTTCCAAAAAACGGAGTAGCCTGCTCTGCATATCCGCGGAGATATTGCCTATTTCATCTAGAAACAGCGTACCCTTGTCGGCCACTTCGATCAGTCCCTGCTTATCCTGGACGGCGTTGGTGAAGGCACCTTTCATATGACCAAAAAGCTCGCTTTCCAGGATGCCTGGCGGCGTCGAGCCACAATCAACAACCATGTAGGCATGGTCTTTGCGTTGCGAATGATTGTGTACTGCTTTGGCAATACATTCTTTGCCAACACCACTCTCCCCCAGAATCATCACATTGACGTTGCTTCTGCCAACTTTTCTGGTAAGAGCATATAACTCCTGCATGACAGTACTGGTTCCCCAATAGAAATCATCTTCGAACAAGGGCGTTTCTTTGGTCTCCAACGGTTCACTGTTATTGCCGAGAAAATCGGTGATTTTGGCAACAAGTTTTTTTCCATCGAAGGGTTTGGAGATATAGTCGACCGCCCCAGCCTTGACTGCCATAACAGCATCAGGAATAGTGCCGTAAGCGGTAAGGAAGATGATCGGCAGGAAATTTTTTCTTTTTCTTACCTCTGAAAAAAGCTCCATGCCACCCATCTCCGGCATTTTCATATCCGAGATCATCAGGTCAACATCCTGCTCTTCCAGAATTTTGAGAGCCGATGGACCGTCATTTGCGGGTATTGTTATAAAACCGGCTGCCGAAAGTCTTGCACACAACACCTCCAGGATGTTGGAATCATCGTCGACAACCAGTATCGTTGCCGAGCTTTTCATATCGGCTTCCTTTTTTCCTGAATTTCCTGGTCAATTGCTTCAAGTACAGAAATCTGATGCTTCAGCTTCTGAATGGTTTGCTTGAGTTGTTCAATTTCCAACTGGTATTCCTTGTTCACTGCCATTTTCTTCTCAGTGGTAACCACTTTTATCTCGGTTTCGCAATTCAACAGATTCGCTTTTTTATCGAGGGCAACAATAAGCATTTTTGGATTTGCCTCGTAGCCGTCAACCTCAGGCTCCGGCTTCTGCCACCGACTGATGGCACTAAAGGACTTTCGTAACTCTGCCATATCATTTGCGGTTATGATGGCTATGCAGGAAAGTCCGTAATGCGCCTGATTTTTATACCCCGGCTTTTTGGTATTCTGCCGAACTTTGAGAAAGAGCGATTCAGCCAGATCAAAGTTGTTATTGAAATATGCTGTTTCTGCCTGATTAAGCATCTCCACCTCTGGGTCACGATGCGTTCTTTTCGTAAGAATTCCATTAATCGAGTCCATTGACCGGATCGCCTCGCAACCGGTCAACGCTGCCAGTATCATAAGTATACCGGCAAAGTGACTCAATCTTTTCAACACAATTTTAAGTAACATATTTATCCGAGTTTTTTGAGATAACTCTCATCAATATTTATTGATTACGACTAATTAACTGTCAATCAGGCTGCTCTTTCATCAAGTTCGCAAGGAAGGGCACAATAGAAAGAACAACCCTTATCTTCATTATTCTTAACGTATATTTCACCACCATGAAACTGAATAATGCGTTTTGATATACTTAATCCAAGTCCAACTCCATCAACATGGCTTCTTGCATTTTTGGCCCGGTAGTATTTGCTGAAAATAAGGGATTGTTCGTGACTTGTTATGCCCGGTCCCTGGTCGGAAAATTGATAAACTAATTTATTTCTATCTTCATTAAGGAAAAGCTGAATGACAACCTCGCCACCTTTTGGTGAAAATTTGATGGCATTGTCCAATATATTAAAAAGAACCTGCTGCAGCTCTTTCTTTACCCCGATAACAACCGGAGGAGTGGCCATTTTATGGAGCTTCATTGCTACTTTTTTAGCCTTGGCTGTGGGAATAAGGCTGCGTGAGACCTCCAAAGCCAGTTTATTGGGATCAATTAAAACGGGTGTGACTCTTCTAGAGTCAGAATCAAGGTGAGAAACCTGGAGAAGATGTTTGAGCAAATCACCTATTCGGAAAATCTCCGATTGGGCAATTTCCAAAAATTTGGCCTGCTTTTCATTTACAGGTCCCATTACTCCCTCAAGGAGCATGTTAACCGATTCCCGAATCGATGAAAGCGGAGTACGAATTTCATGGCTAAGCGTGGCGATGAATTCAGACCGTAGTTCTTCCTCTTCCTTGAGTTGCCTGCTCATGTCATTAAAGGCTGCCGCGAGTTCACCGAACTCATCCTTTCGTTGTATCTGTATTTCCTCAGCATCTTTTTCAAAAGAGACGTTCTGCAGGGCTTGTTTCAATTCTTTAAGCGGTTTGATTATCGACTTGGAGAGAAAAAGTGCTGCACCGATTCCGGCAAAGATCGTGATACCCATACCGATCAGGCCATTACGGATACTGAGACGACCTCTCTCATTGATATCAAGTAGTGATCGCTCTATGTCCCGCTCGTTCTCGCGTCTGGCATCGGAGATGGTTTCGAGCCAACCATTGATTTTCTCTTCAGATGCCCACGTATCGAGTTGAGCGCCATTATTTGCAGCGGCAAGCAGTGTCCTTTTATGGCCATTATAGCTGGCCGCAAGACTCTTCCACAGAGCAGAAACTTCGTAGTCACCGGATTCCAGGGCCAAAAGCTTTACTAAATTCCACTCAAAACTCCGCTGCTCTTCTTCAAAATATTGCTGATAGATGTCCTTGTTGAGAAGGCGGTACTTTTTGTCGTTTGCCTCCATGCTTAAAAGGTTTTCGTACATCACCTTTGAGATCGCCGATATCTCGTTGTTCTTGCTAACTATTTTCTCAGATATTCCGGTAATTCTCTGCGTGTCCGTAAACAAGACAAGCAAAGTCCCGTAAAAGATGAGAACAAAAAATAAAAATATTATCAGCAGCTTATTGGTAATACCAAGCTGTATATTACGCAACTGTTTCAAAGATGATTATCCCATCCGGCTAATTGTTGAGGATCTCAAAAATAAACGCCGTGTTCCATAAATTTATCACAAAAAAGTCCATCATCATATTTACCAAAAACCCGGTGAAATCACAAGCGTTCATGTGGGTGCATATATGTGTGCTGAAGGAGATATTTGCCAAGAAACAGAGTGATGCGAAGTGGAACGGAGTGCGCCCTCAATCTTGAGTAGTTCCAGTCACTCTGAATTGCTCCGTCCTGTTTTTAAAAACATGATAAAGCAATTAAGCAGGGAAAACAGCCGCTGAATTGGATGTATTCTTAACTCAAAGTAAACATCAAAAGCGATACTCTTACTCAGAAACAATCAAGGAACCTTTCATTTAAGGCTAGACAATTAGCTGATATCATCATATCTTTTTGACATCTTCAAGGGTTTTCAAAGGTTCGGGCCGAGTTGTGTAGTCTGCATTGATATCGGCTGCACTAATGATCCCATCCTGCTTAACCACATATCTAGCTGGCATGGCCAACGACCAGGAGGAGTCTCCGTTGACTCTAGGCAGGTCAATGTTAAGTCTTAAATAGACCTCCCGCAGGTAATCCGGGAGAACAAATCGAAGACCTAGCTGTTCGGCATACTTGTTTCCTTCATCACGGAGTATAGCAAAGCTCAAGCCGTGCTTGTCGCGCATTTTTTTGAGAAACTCAGGGCGTTGTGGACAGATAGCTACCAATTCCGCTTTCAGTTTTTGCAGATCAGGTACTATATTTTGTAGAGCTTCCAGCTCGGCATTACAGTACGGTCACCAGTTGCCGCGGTAGAAACTCACGACCAATGGACCTTGACCAAGCAAATCATCTGATGAAAGCTTTTCGCCTCCCACACTCTCCAACAAAAAAGGCGGTAGCATATCGCCTTGCTGCAAAGCTTTCTCAACTTGACCCGATTTACGAAGTTCCTCCGTAGCTCTAGCCATCAGCTTTCGATCTTCCTCAGGTATCCTTTCTTTAGCCATCTCCTGTATTGCCGCTATCGATTCAGTAAGTGACATGGTATTCTCCTCTGTAAAAACTTACAGTTGCGTAACTAACTAGCGTCCATCCCAGCAAACACATCATATTCAAAAATATCTAAGCATGAACTTATATCAGCAAAGTAATGCCTCCCTGATTACTGTCAAACGGTGCAAACTTGACGCTAGTCTCAATTTGGCAGGGACGAAAAGAGTTGCCGAATAGCCACTCTCTAAGGTTATAAACGAATCCGGTATGTTTTTCTCGTTCTGGGAGGGGTGAATTGCGTAATGCTTTTGCCCCATATTCTGAAAATCATGATTGTAGACCAAGTCAACCAGTAAAAGATATGCTGGTTTTCGTGCCCTCATAGTTATTATTACCCAGTGCTCATACTAGTCAGGCGTCTTCTTTAGCTCTTGCAGAGATAGAGGTTTTTAAAACTGATATACCCAAGAGATGGAGAGGTGCCTTTTTCACTATTGTGGTTATACTTGCATCATTTGTTGGATATTCCATGAAATATAGCAGTGTGCACTATTTTGCTGATGTCGTTGCAATGTCCCTGCTTTGACTTCTCTGAAAATTCGTTTTGCGTAAATGGATCGGCAATCCATCAAGGGGAAAATGATCCGTATACAAACCAGGTTATACCCATTTATATTCGCCATGAGGAACCTTTCAAAATCATTCTTAAACTGTAGAATATTTTTCATGTATATTTGCCGCCGGAGCCAGATCATTTCCTCACCAATGGTCTTTATCGCTATAATTCTTTTGATGGGAACCAGCGGTTGCTCCTCTTCTCCCCATCAGCTCAGTCTCAATGAAATCCTTTCCCGGCATGATATTGATTCTGTGAAGAGCTACACATACCGATGCACAGCCGGAGCGCATCGTGGCGCTTCAGTCGACCATAGAGAAAACACCATGGCTGCGCTGATTAACGCCAACCGTCTATCAAAGTACGGATTTATCGAATTTGATGTGCAATACAGCGCAGACAAAATAATTGTTATCTATCACGATCAGCGAATGCTGAGGCAATTCGGCAGTATCAGATCGGTGGGTGAGACGAATTATGCGAGGCTCAAAGAAATATCTGAAGGTGAAATCATTGCTTATGCCGATGTCATCGACCGACTCGGGAAAAAGCTCAACATCGAAATAAAATCTCAAGGAGACGAGGCTGAGGATCGTCACCTGGCCGATGAAATCATCGCCGACCTCAAGGCTCGAAAGCGCCTGGATGATGTACTGATAAGCTCAATCTCCAAAGATCTTGTCCGCTATATCAACGATAGGCATCCCACCGTGGAAACAGGTCAGATTTTCTGGGTAACCCCTTCAACTTACCTGCCCTTCGACACCCTCACCCAAAAACTATATGAAACCATTGATACCGTACAAGCGGATTATCTAATGTTGCATGTCGCTAATCTACGCAATATAGACGATCTTCTTAAGCTCAAGCCAAGTGACAGGACCTTGGTTTTCTGGGACTTTGATGACAACATTTATATACTGCATGCGGATCTGGCAGATCGACTGTGGGGGGATTCTTTTTTAAAAGCCTTCTTTCGCAGCTGGCACTTCAAGCTTGCCAGATTTTTCCGAGATTAATCAAGCTGAGTGTGAGTGTACAAAGTTTCAAATGGTAGCAACTTCTTTACTCATAAGCCATTATGGTCATTCATCATTGAGGAGCAACAATGGCAGCCATCCTGTCGGTGCGGTTATCTCAAATGGTGTATAGCTGCTGTCCAGAGTACTCAGTTGAGAAATACCGATTGTTACAACTGCATCCTCCGGCTTTTTCCAACCGTATACCCATTTAAATTCGACTGTGTACTCACCTTCCGCCACATCCTCTTCGGTATAGCCGCTGTCATACCAAGTATCCGTTCCTTGTCGCCGCCATTGGGCTCCGGCTGTTCTAGCTTCCTCCGGCTCAATATTGACCGTCAAGGAACCGACGGGATCGTAGGTGAGTGTGTAGTAGCCATCGGCCTCGGTGGTCTGCCCGGCATGGACATCCACTACGAGATCGACAGGTGTGTCCCAATCCGCAATGGTTTTAAATTCTACGATATACTCACTTGCTGGCAAGCCATCCTCGACATAACCATCATCATGCCAGGTTGTTGTTCCTTTACGCCGCCATTGAGCTCCTTCAGTACGAGCGTCGAACGGTTCAATGGCAACACTCAAGGCTCCCAGAGTGGTTTCCCGATAACCGGCAATTGCTCCCATGGTATCCCGGATCAATCGAGAGTTGTCACCATCGTTGCTGTCACCGGCAACTGTGCCCTTATAAGAAAGCAAGGGTGTGGAAAACATGGGTGCAGAGTAATAATAGTTGCCCTTCCCGTCACTGCTGTAGGCCATGATGGTATGATATTTGGTGCTATTCGTACCGGTGAAATACCAACCTGCTGAATAGGATGCGAGAGAATCGTTGGGACCGGGACTGCTATTTTGATCCTTACTGTGATGAGCCCCGAGATTGTGGCCCACTTCGTGGGTCAGCGTGTGACTTATCTCCACCGACCGAATGGCAGAGGCAGTAAAGCCATAGCCGGGTGATCCATTATAATTCTGAAGAAGCCAACCAAGACCGGTGGTCCCGTACGCCGATCCCGTATCGATCAGCAATGCCACCAGATCAGCACCATACTCTTCCCGTAGGTCATGAATGTCTGCAAAACCGCTATTGCCATTGGTTATCGCCATCAAGTCGCTGTTAAAATCCTGGTGGGTATAGTTTGCCGTTACTGCATGAACAAGCCTGAAGTTCAGATCGATATCGCTGTTTTGGGCGGCAAGATTCATTCTGTTGACTGCATCAAGAGAGAAAGCGATCATTCCGCCATTGCTATTAACCCAGGATGTTGCTGTAGAATCGTAAACCAACATGATATCAACATCTGCACCCTTCACCAGCGTTGCCGGTAACAAACAGATGAACAGCGTAATTGCTATGATCGAATGATGAAGGTAGTTGCAGTTCTGCGTTGGTTGTCTGTTTCTCATATTCACGATTTCAACATTGAGATGAATTTAAAAATCAAAAAGCTTTGGTTATGCAGGGTTAATCTGTCGGTGGTATAAGTGGAGGAGCATCATAGGCAGGCGGTACTTTTTTCAGGTCAATCTCAGTTACCTGACCTCTACCTGTGGCAGTATCACCCACAACGCGATACAATGTCGCCGTTTCAAGGTCTTGATAATTAATGATGTACTGCTCTGGTGTCACGGTTATGGAAAATGATGAAATGTTCTTTCCGCGTCCTCGACCGTTCATGGAAAGAATATTGGGTTTAGGTCTCGACTCAGCATTGATCTCGATGTCAAATACGCGATCAGGGAAAAAGGAGAGCGCCAGACCACGCCCCCTGAAAGAAGCGGATGCAGCCATTCTTCGGCCGGTCTCTTTTGATTTGGGCAGAAACGCATCAGCAGCAAACTGTACTGCACCTTTTCTGTTGATATATTGGTGCTCTTGCTCATCACTGTTTGCTTGTTTATGACTGTTAGCTACAACCACTGCTGGCTGGAGCGCTTGTATCCTTTCTGGTTTTCCCGCCTGCACACTCCCCGCAGTTATTGCCATCATACACGTAAATAGTAAGCCGGTTAAAAGCTTAAGTTGCCATTGAGATGAAATTTTCATAATAAATTAATACCTTGCAAATATTATATGCATCCGGATGAGCAATGAGTTAATCGTTTACGCCGGTAGACAACATGCAAATATCGTTCTATTTACTAAACCAAATCAATCTTTATTTGCTAGTCTATCTTTATAAATCTGGTTTTACAAAGTTTATCCCTAAGTCTCAAGCGTATCGACAGAAAGCGCAACCGTTAGATAAGTGACTTTTTTAGCCACTTACAGACGATTTTGCCCATGCTTGTTGACATTATTTGGCACTTATGCCGAATTCAACCCTGCTGGGGACAGCATCTCCTGGAGGATCAAAAACATCGACGTTTTTCAGAAAAATTTGCTGTTTGATCTCTTCGTTGGCGGCATAAAGCGTATCCCGTACAGCATGGACCCTGGCCGTTGCCAGTCCTTGCATTTGCTCGTCACCGGCACGTATATTAGCAAGAAGGAGCTTCTCCATTTCCTCAGGTGGCAGATTTTTTAACATTCCAAGAGCATTGCGTGGCCGGGGGAACTCGGCCTCCTCGTACACCATGGTCAGATATTCGGGATATTCCTCTTCGGGGACAGTTATTTCCGTTGGTTTTTGCACCTCCTCACCTTCCTCCTGCAATTCATCTATTTTCTGGCGACGTACCATTTGCTGCAGTTGAAGTTGCCGGTACGCCTCCGGCTCTCTTTCCCGGTCCACATATCCACTGAGTTCAAGGGTCAGTGCCGGACGCTCGACCAGCATATCGGCCAGTTCAACCAGTTTCTGCTGCTGCTCATGACTGATCTCCGCACTTCCCGGAACAAAGGTTACGCTGGAAAACTCTTCACCACCACCGAGCATTGAACCAAGCAAAGCAAAGGGAGCTGTTGCCGCCTTGACCAAGAGGTTTTTCAACACCCCAAAAACGGTGCCGATGACACTGAAGCTGGGATCTTTCAGGTCTCCAGAGACCGGCACATCTAAATGAATCTCCCCGCTTCTGTCTTTTAGCAAGGCAACCGCCAACGATACGGGAAGGCTTGTGGCTTTTTCACTTTTCACCGTCTCACCAAAGGTGAACTGATCTATCATCACCCGGTTTTGTGCGGTTATATAATTGTTTTCAATACGATAACTCAAATCGAGATAAAGCTTCCCCTTATCAATAGCGTAACCCAGATAGGTGCCCGAATAGGGAGTCATAGGTACCAGGTCGATATCTTTGAATTTGATCGACAAATCGGTGAAAAAATTTTCACGCAATGGATCGATTTTACCGGTGATGGTCAGCGGTGAATGATTTTCCAGCTCACCTCGCAAATCGACATCGGCCTGCATTTCTTTTTTACTTGAAAGTCCGCTCACCCGGCCTCCCAGTTTGTACATGGTTGTATTGAATGCATTCGGCAGATTACGATCGGTAAAGGAGACCGTACCTCCCTGCAGGGTAATCGTCTCAACACTGATTTCTGGTGATGGTGAAGACGATATCTCTGGACTTTCAACTTTTCCGACGCCTTCAGACTCTGGTTCGCTTGGTTGCTTACCTTTATTTTCAGTTAAGTCTATATCTGCCGCCCCTCGTTCTTCATCTTCATCTTCTTTTTTGGCAGTTACGCTGGCCAGATTGACCTCACCGTTACTGTTGACCAGGATTTTAGCCCGGTACCCGTCAAGGCTCACCTCCTTTACCTGCAGTTGTAGAGGCATAATCGCCCCGGATACCCCTTTGACGTTGAGGCTCTGCCAGAAAAGCAGCTCACCGTCACTAAGTGGGTCGCGCAGATTAAAATTTTCAACCCCCAACCATCCGGAAAAATTGGCCGTGAGCTCATCCTGTTTCTGTTCAGCGGTCACAGCAAGATCCACATACAACTGACCGTCCTCCAGGCTGGTCTGCACATCTTCCGGGAGAAAATCATTGAGCATGGGCAGGGATAAAGCTTCTATAACCGTCTTCGTCTCCACTTGCATTGGTGAATGAACCACCGTCCCGGTGGAGGTAATCTGACCCTGCGGGGCGACACTGAGTTGAATCTTAAAAGGACTTTGCTGTGACTCTGGATACGAAAGATTCTCCAGATCAACATCCAAACCAGAAATTTCCACCTTCGGTTGCCTGGGCAGGCTCTCATCCTTGAATTCCAGGCTGAAATCCTCGACATTAAAAGCATCGAGCAGGATATCAACATTATCCATCTCGACCACGACATGGTTTTCACGCCATGGCAGTTCAAGTTGTAACGGCTCACCACCAGACTTGGGAGACTGTTTTTCCTCCATACTATCTGTCCGTAGCAAAGCCAGAGGAGAAAAACCACCATCTTCATACCGCCGTGCCGAAAGATCACCTTTGCGCAAAGTGATCCCGCCAATTTTCAGCTGCAGTTTGTCCAGGTCGAACAGACCGTCATTGACCGCCAGTTCGGCAAGGTTGAACTCGTCTTCGTCGCTAAAGGGTACGCGCAGCTGCTGCAGGCCTATGGTCACCCCTTGCAGCTGGAGACTCAGCTCGGGTCCAAAGCTAATATCGGTGGCAAAGTTCAACTCGCCGGAAGGTGGCTTGGTCAATAGTCCGGCAACATATGGATAATGAGGGAGCAATTCGAACCCCTCAAATGACAATGCCAGATCACCCGATAGCGGCTCCAAGCCCAGCTGGCCTGTCAGAGTAAAAGCCAACTGCCTTGCCGTTTGCAAGGAAAAGTCAAGGTCAGCAAGCTCGCCAGGATGAGTGGAAAGATTATCAATCTGTAGACCAATCCCCTGCAACCTTTCCTGAAAACCACCGGCCACATAGTCATCACGAAAGTGAACCTGGCCATCGATCAGCGAAATGCTGTTGGCCTTAAACAACGGCAGCCCAATACTATCATCCCGCTTTCTATCATGGGTGCTTGGTTCTTCGTCCTCACCTCCATCTTTCTCTCCACCTAATTTGGCCATATTGATCAACCCAGCGTTGTCGCGTGAGACAAAGAGTTTCGGCTGGTGTACTTTCAGAGAATTCAACCGTATATCCAGATCGAAAAGACTCGACTCGCTCAGATCCATGCTCAACTCCGGCAATTGCAGCAGCTTGTCTCCTCCAGGTTCTCTGACATCTATATCACTTACCAGAAAATCGCCACTGACCAGTAACTTGGGTACTTCACCGGCAATAACCCGGTAGAGTAATTTCACCTCACTGTCAAGCTGGCCAGAGGAGAGTTCGACCGGCAACGGCACCGGTGAATGATAAGCGTAATAGCTCAAGTCGACATCTTCTAGGGACAAATCCAGAGAAGTCTCCATGGTTTCATGAAACGGCAGTGTCTTACCTTCTGCAAATATCTCGGCATCGTTGAGTAAAAATCTCAGATCCGGCTGAACATAGTCATCAGTTAAATAAGGAACATTGCCGATAAAGGGAATATGCAGGGTAAATTCACGGATGGTATGGCGTGAATTCTTCTCCGAAGTTCTGTCCGTGAAATCTAGACTCCCGCCAGTTATTTCTATATTGTTTACAGAGAAATGAAAGGTGCTTTCCTGGGACTGCTCCTGCTTCTCTTCTCCCTTCGACTCCGCCATTGCTATACGGGTAAAATCGGAGAAGTTGAACTCCTGCTTGTCAAGTAGCTCGATGTTAAGAAATGGGTCTACAAGTGTGCATTGATCAAGAATAAGCGCCAGATTGGTAAGTGAGTGATAGCTGACGGAAAGCGTCAGGCGACTAAAGGAGACAAAGGTTTCATCATCGTTCTGCTCACTGAGATCAAGTCCATCAATGACCACCGTCATGTTGAATGGATTGAACAAAATCCTGTCTATTTTCAGGATGCGGGTGGTGTTTTGGCTGATCCACTTAGTGCTTTGCGATTTGATCTGCCAGGGGACGACGGCCAGGGATACCATCAGCAGACCGACAATTATGTAGACGGTTATGAAAAAATAGTTTAGCCAGCGGGACATAGTGCCTCCATGTAAGTGACCCTGCCGGACAACCGGCAGGATAAACCATTGGTGCTGCCAGTATATCCTTGGTGTTCTTGATGCTGCCTATCGGGTAAGCGGTGATGATAAGCCTATCGCGCTTTAGCCGTTGTAGCTACTTTTATTGTAATCAGCTTTATTGAAATTCGCTGTTTGTTGGCTATTACGTTTATTATATTGCCTGCACCTGCCTGTTATCCGGCCAGCAGCAGATTCTGCAAAGCTGTCTGGCGCTTGCTGATGTCCTGTTGGCTGACAGCCATGGCCAAAGCTCGACGAGTACCAACAAAAACCGCAAGTTTCCTGGCCCTGGTCAGCCCGGTATAGATCAGATTGCGATAGAGCATCTTGAAATGCTGAGTAAGCACCGGAATAATGACTGCACCGAATTCACTGCCCTGGGATTTGTGAATGGTGATAGCATACGCCAAATCAAGCTCAACCACGTCATCGCGTTGATACTCAACCTCCCTGCCATCCGGAAAAAACCGTACCATCATGGTAAACTCAGCCGAGTCAATCGTCTTGATAATACCAATATCACCATTGAAAACATGAAGATCATAATTGTTTCGCCGGTGGATCACCCGGTCTCCCTCGCGAAAAATCCGCTCACCCACCTGCAGCTCTTTTTTCCCCTGGCCGGGGGGATTGACAGCCTGCTGAATCGTCTTATTGAGGTTCGCTGTGCCCAATGTTCCCCTGGTCATCGGCGAGAGCACCTGGATTTCGATCGCCTGGCCATAATATTTGGGTATCCATTGCAAGTAGAGCTGAACCACTGACTGCAGTGCAGTCAGTCCGTAATGCAGGGTGGACCAGGGATGGACCTTGTGCAACACGGCTTTCAGTTCGTCCACACCACCCTTTGCTCGAACAATTGTTCCCAAGTCGACATGGCTGAATTTGGCGGGGATGACAAATTCTCTTTCATAGGCAGAAGTGATGACCTCGGCGGTGCGGAACTCATAGGGAGACTCATCTGTCTTCAGGGCCCCAACGGAGCTCTGGTCGACATTGAGGAAACGCTGAACCCTGCTGATGAAATTCAGCTGCTCCTGGGTGGCCTCATCGGAGTCAAGGAACAGGCAGTCGGAACCATCCTGCCAGATCTTCGGGTATTTGAAAGGAGATTCGACATGGGGAATTTCACCACGGTTAATGGCATGGGCGTATTTGATGATGGACGATTCGCCGGCCTGGCGAAAAATCTCGGTCAAGCGAAAACAGGGAAGCTTACCTGAATCGATAATATCACCCAGGACATTACCAGCGCCCACCGAAGGCAGCTGATCAGCATCACCAATGAAAAGTACCCTGCAGCTATCGGGAACCGCCGCCAAGAGAGATGCGGTCAGCGAAATGTCGAGCATGGAACATTCGTCAACGATGAGAAAATCAGCCTGCAGCGGCTTGTCTTCGTTACGCTGGAAGGAACCAAACTGCCACTCCAGTAGACGATGCAGCGTTTTGGCCTCCCGCCCGATAACTTCGCCCATGCGCTGAGCCGCTCTGCCGGTCGGTGCCGCCAGCAGCACTCTTTTATCCATGGATTCAAGTAGGCGGACCAGCACCTCGGTGGTAGTGGTTTTGCCACAGCCTGGCCCTCCGGTGAGCACTGCAAAAGGGCAATCAACGATAGCGGCAACGGCGGCTGCCTGCTGGCTGCTCAATTGCAAGTCTTTTTGCTGACAATATTCTCTTATCCAGGTTAAAACCCTTGCATCCGGCTCTGTCGGACCTTGCATTCTCGCACTCAGTTTAGCGGCCACCAATAGTTCGTCATAATAGAGTGACTTCGCGTAATAGCAACGTATTTGCTGGTTATCCATACCTGGTTGCCATCTTACCCTGAGCTGGTTGTCAGCCTCCATCTCTCCAAGCACATCATCGATCGTCTCACCCACATCCAGCTCCAGAAGTTGGGTTACCTCCTGGACTATCTGTTCGCGTGTGAGATAACAATGTCCCTGTTCCCGACTTGAAGCCAGCACATGGCGAACTGCCGCCATGATCCGCTGCAGACTGTCCCTGGCCAGACCGATGCTGAGCGCCACCTGGTCCGCCGAAAAAAAGCCGATGCCATAGAAGTCGGCGGCCAGCCGATACGGGTCACGGCTGACAACTCCGATGGCATCTTCGCCGTATTTTTGGTAGATGCGCACAGCAAAAAGGGTGGAGATGCCATGCCCTTGCAGGAAAATCATCACTTCGCGAACCATTCGGTGCTCGCGCCAGGCCTCCTTGATCATTTCCAGTTTTTTTCTGGCAATTCCGGGCACCTCGACAAGACGTTCAATCTCTTCCTCAAAGATCTTGAGAGTATCATCGCCAAAGTGACGAACAATCCGTTTCGCTGTTTTGGGGCCGACACCTTTGATTAACCCGGAACCGAGGTATTTTTCCAGTGCCCCGATGGAAGCCGGTTTTTTTTCGATGGCATGGGTTGCCTTGAACTGCCTGCCAAATTGAGGATGCACCGTCCACGAGCCAAGAAACTCCATGGTGGCTCCGGCAAAAACCTTGGTCTGATGGACGGTGACCGTAGACTGCTCGCCGGATTGATTGAAGGATTGAACCTTGAGCACCGACCAGCCATTTTCGGGATTATGGTAAGTTACCCGCTGAACGATGCCGGTGAGTTTTTCGGCGATATAGCTCATGAGAAGTGGGTTTTGGATGAGCCATGGATTTCTAGTCGCAGATAGTCTGCCAAGACATTGTCCGGCAAATAATCTCCATTACTGCGCTCAACAGCCCAGTCAATGGTCCGGCGCTCCTTGGCTTTTGCAGTGTTAAGTAGCCGAGGATCTGGGATGCTGCCGACCCGGGCCAGGTCAAGCCGATCGGCATCACAGCAGATTGCCACGGTCGAATCATCGTGATGGATACGGTTGGTATGACAACGGCAGGCTTCTACCAGCAGTTCAAGTGCAACCCGGTCAAGCACCTGCTTTTTCTGAAGCAGACGATAGGCCAGATTTGCCCCCCGTACGCCATGCTCGGGATCAGTTCCCTCATTCTGCCGGCAGCTATCGTGGAACAGGGCGAACAAACCTATCACTTTAAGATTTGCATCCGTGCCCTCGGCCAGATACATGCCATTTTCATACACCCGGGCCCAGTGACGAATGCCGTGCATTCCATACCATTCAATGGCAAACTGGCTTCGCACTGCATTTATGAGTTCTTTCTCAATCACTACCCCTCCTGGCATTTCATATTGGAGACGAATGGCCAGAAAAACTTGTTCTCACTCATATATCTTACAACATCTTTAGAGTTAGAAACTACGAAAATGACAGATCAACCGTATGAACCGAATGAACCATATGGCAGGTTAAATCCCTCGGGCAACTTTTTCGTTGGGTCGCGATCTTCATTAGCGCTGGTGACAATGACGGCGGATCTGCCCGGCAATGGGCATTTATACTCACAGATTCCACAACCGATACACAATTCGTCGACAATATAGGGTTGCTTGACCGATACTTTTTCACCTTTGGAATTGACCGTTTCTCCCTGGCGAAAAACAATGGCCTTCTCGGGGGTAGGGCAATGTTCCTCGCAGACCATGCAGGGAATGCCATCCGCCCATGGGAGACAACGATCCTTGTTGAACCAGGCGTTACCTATTTTCAACTCATGCTTTTCGGAAAGACCCAATCTTCTGATCGCTCCCGTCGGACAAACCTGACCGCAGAGCGTACAGTTGAATTCGCAGTAACCGGTCCGGGCCACCAGTTTCGGGGTAAAGATGCCGTCCAAACCACCCTCCAGCATTGCTGGCTGCAGGGCGTTGCCGATACAGACCTGCAAGCATTCGGCACAACGTACACAGCGCTGTAGAAACTCCTTCTCAGCCAAAGCACCCGGTGGCCTGATCAATAGCGGATCAGGGTTCTTCGCTAAGGCATTGGCCGCTTTCACAGAAGGCAGTGCCACTGCAGTCGCCAGTATTCCCAGAAAATGCCTGCGGCTGAGGTTCGCCTGCACTGGTTCTTGGGTTTTTCTACCGATACCAAAAGAAATGATCTGCCGCGGACATTTCACTGCACATTCGATACAGAGATTACAGGCCGACATATCCACCGCCCGCTGCTCATCTATGGCACCCATCCGACATAGCTTGGCGCAGATCCGGCAGTTGCCGCAATCATCGGTACCGCCTCTTGTTTTCAACGGTGCCGTCGCCCCGATTAAACCAAGCATTGCTCCCAAAGGGCATATATTACGACAGAAAAAACGCTTCTGGGCAATCTCGAAGAGAAAAACAAGTCCCAAAATAATAAAAGATACATATACCAATTCGAAA
>JASJDT010000082.1 GCA_030065655.1 Desulfocapsaceae bacterium
TTTTGGCCATAACCATTTGTCACGACACAATATTCCTTATTCGCCTGGCTTCGTCAAGCCTAAACACTTGCATATCTATCTGGCAATACTTGCCAAATTCCACATCGGCAGAAAAACACCCAATGCCAGAACCAGAACCATACCGCCGATTATGACGATGAGTACCGGCTCAATGGCACTGGAGAGATTTTTCAGATCGTAGTCCACTTCACGTTCATAAAACTCAGCCACATCTCCAAGCATGGTATCAATGGAACCCGATTCCTCACCCACAGCCAGCATTTGCAGGACCAACGGGGTAAAAATACCAACCTGGGTTGCACTGCGAGTGAGGTTGTCACCACGTTCGATTCCATTACGAATCTTCTCAATTTTCTCACCGATATAACTATTACCAACCGAGCGTGCCGTAAAACCCAGAGCCTGGGACAAAGGGATACCCGCCACATAACTCATATTGAATCCCCTGGAAAAACGGATGAGGGTTGAGCGTAAAATGATATCGCCTACGAGTGGAATTTTCAGCTTGTACTTATCCCATATATAACGACCCCGCTCGGTTTTCAGAACTCGACGAATAAGAAGCACCAGCACGATCGCCAGCAGAATCAAGACATACCAGTAATTCTGCATAAAAGAGGAGACACCCATCAGGATACGAGTGGGCAAAGGCAGCTCTGCACCGGCACTGGCAAAAACCTTTTCAAAGGCTGGAATAACAAAGAGGCTGATAAAAATAACGGCGACTACTATAGCGATGACCACGAAGCTGGGATAACGCAGTGCCGACTTGATCCGGTTAATGGTGTCTTTCTCCTGTTCCAGATAAACAGAGAGACGCAGAAAAACCTCGTCCAGTTTACCGGTTGCCTCGCCAACCTGAGTCATGCGGCATAACAGTGGCGGAAAAACCTGGGGATGACGACTGAAGCCGCCGGAAAGTTCCATTCCTGATTCAAGGTCGTCCACCACCTCAGCTAAAGCTTCGCCCAAGGTGGGATTTCTCGATGTCTCAACCAGCCCGCGAATGGCCTGAACCAAAGGGACACCGGAAGAATTGAGGGTATACATCTGCCGACAGAAAAGAATTAGATCGTCCAGAGTTACCTTGGATTTGGTCTTAAAACGAAAAAGTCTGGCAAAATCGATTCCTTGCTGTTCCTCAATGGCTGAAATAGAGATTGGTACGGCATTGCCGGTCTGGAACTGGCTGGCCAGGGCTTCGGCTGAAAGCGCCTCTGCCTGTCCCTCCTGGAGGTTACCGTCGGCATCTCGTACTTTATAGCGAAAAAAAGGCATCTTCTTTACAATCCTCGCAATTTCTTAGTGCTTCGATTTCCTATTCCGGCGCAGTTCCTTCTTCCACCAGGCTAAGACTCTCATCGACTTCGCCGGCTACACGCAGCACCTCATCCATACTGGTGACACCGTCGCAAGCGAGCTGCAGGGCACTGTCGGCAAGACTGATGAAGCGCGGTTGTTGCTGGGCAATGGTCGCAAAGTCTGCACTGTCATTACGACGCAAGGCATCGGCCAGATCAAAATTGATTTCCAGCAATTCAAAAATACCGATTCTGCCGCTGTAGCCGGTATTGTTGCAGGCCGGACATCCCCGCCCTTTCCTGAACGCAACTGTGTTACCTGTGGATTTTACCTTGCCGCGGTATTCCTGAAGCCAGCTCCGGCTGCCCGCTTCCAGAGGATCCGAAGTGATGCAGCTCTCACAAATCCGGCGTACCAAACGCTGGGCGAGCACCGCCCGCAGCGAGCTGGCCACAACATACCCTTCAGCACCCATCTCAATCAAACGCAGGGCCGTACTGACTGAATCGTTGGTATGCAGGGTCGACAGAACCAGATGACCGGTCATTGCAGCACGCAGGGCGATGTCACTTGTCTCCTTGTCACGCATCTCACCTACCATAACGATATCGGGATCCTGTCGCAAACCGGCGCGTAAAACCCGAGCAAAATCCAGGCCGATCTTGGGATGCACCTGCACCTGATTGATGCGCTGCAGGCGATACTCCACCGGATCTTCAACGGTAATGACCTTTTTTTCCTGGCTGTTCAGCTCGTTCAAGGCACCATAGAGAGTGGTCGTCTTACCTGAACCGGTTGGCCCGGTCACCAGAACAAGACCATGAGGCTGGTGCAGCTGAGTGCGAAAACGTTTCAATAACGACGAGGACATGCCAATTTGCTCAAGCTGCAAAATTCCACTGGACTGATCAAGCAGGCGCATCACCACGGCCTCGCCATATTGCAAAGGCATGGTGGAGAGACGGATATCGATACTGCGACCTTTGACCCTCACGTTGAAACGACCATCCTGAGGAAGCCGTCTCTCGGAAATATCCAAGCCGCAGACCAGCTTAAGGCGGGAAACCAGTGCAGGAGCGATGCGCTTTTCCTTCATAACCTGCTCATGAAGGACCCCGTCAACCCGTTGCCTGATCCGCAACACCTGCTCATCGGGTTCAATATGGATATCCGAAGCTCCTACCTGTACGGCATCTTCGAACAGTGATTTCAACAGACGCACGACCGGTGCATCTTCCACGTCTGCCTCGGTTAACAGCTGTTCGAGATTTGCATCACCCTGAGAGAGTTCCTCGCCCAGCTCTTCGGCGATGGTAACGATCTCCTGGGTACGTCGGTAGACAGTGTCGAGCGCCTTGAGTAGCTCGGATTCGAAAACTACAGCAAGGTTGACCTTGGTCTTCAGGGCCTTGGTCAGTTCATCATAGGCATGGATGTCGGTGGGATCGGCGACCCCAACGAGTAGATAATTATCTTCACGACTGAGCACCATGGCCCGAAAACGGCGGGCGAGCGTTTCCGGAAGCAGCCGTACCACATCCGGGTGATAGTTATAATGTTTCAGGTCGATAAACGGCAGATTAAGCTGACTGGCAAGAAATTCATAAAATTGCTGGGTGCTCAAAAAACCGAGATCAATAAGGGTGTTACCCAGTTTTCCGCCGGTTTTCTTCTGCGCTGCCAGTGCACTCATCAACTGCTCTTCGGTGATTATACCGTTGTTGACAAGTAGTTCACCTATACGAATTTTTTTGCGCGGCGGGGTTCCCTGTTCTCCAGCCATCAACATCTCCTGTTTCGAACTTTGAATTTCCACTCCCAAGTTGCAAGTGAAAATCAAGCTGTTTCATATCCCGGATATGGGAAGTTACAGCACCTCTACACGACTCTGAACATAGTTTTGCAGCTGTGGAGCCAGACCAGGCAGGGCCAAAGCCCGCAAATATGCCCGGCGGGCCTGATCTCCCTCACCGATCTGATCCATGGATACGGCCAAACCTAACCACCATAAAGACTCATTCGGGCGTACCTGCAGCAGGCGGGCATACACTTCCGAGGCCGGGCGAAACTGGCCCGCCTCTCTTAACAATGCCGCAAGCAGCGCGTGATACTCTTGATCTTTGCCTATCTCCGGTACCGGTGGCTTTTGCAGTGAGTCAATGGCCTCATCATAGCGCTGGTCGTCGAAGAGCAACCGGGCATATTTTTTCCGCAACGGGGCATTTCCCGGAGCACTGGTGAGTCCTAGACGCGCCTCTTTCATCGCCTGGCCCAGCCTTCCCTGGCGCTGCAGCACATCGATTAATTGGAGCCTGGCCTCAATGAAGGCGGGATTTTCGCCGAGTGCCTTACCAAAGTTGACTGCAGCTGCCTGCAAATCTCCCTGGCGAAAAAGTCTCATGCCGTCAGCATAGGCCTGCCGGTCACTGCTGAGTTGATTGTCTTTTTTGGTAAGCGATGAGTGTTTTTCTTCAGGATATTCCTGGTCGCCCTCGATCCTATCGCTTTTTTGTTGTTGCTGTTGTTGCGTCTGAGTAACTTCAACGACTGTCTTTAAAGAATTGTCCGCCTTTATCCTGACTATATCTTGCCGCTCTATTTCCTGCAGGAAGTTCGCTGAAAATAAAAATATCTTTTTTTCATCGGACTCTGTTTTTTCGGTAATTGCTAAACGTTCAAGCTGAGTATGTTCAGCCAGACCGACCCTTAACTGCATCTTTTCATCCTGCTGAAGCAGTTCGAAATTCTTGACAATTTCCCCGGTAAATTCAGTCTTCTTAAATTCCTCGGCAAGCTGCATCTTGCTAAATTCTAAAATCAAAGGTCTATCCTGGTCACCATTTTGGATCAGTTGGTATTCCGGAGATTCGCTGAAGACAAGCGTCAATTGCGCAGTATTATCGTCTTCCCTCAATTCGACTCCTGGAAGTAACCTGTTCAATGGCTTAACAGCCTTCTCCTCAGTAAGGGTAACTGCCAACGAGGATTCACCATCCTGTTCCATCTGCATGGAAGATTCATCTTGCTTCACTAGTGATGATTCTTCCTCGACTGTTGGGTCAGGTGCCACCTTGTCTACTTCGGGCTCAACGACTGTAGTCACTTCCACAGGTTGTGCCATAAATTGCGGGATAAAAACAATCGCTGCCCAGGTAAGAGCGGCTGCCAGAGCAATGCCACCAAACCACAACAATATCCTCCCCCCTGTTGAGGCAACCCTGTTGACAATCGGGACCTCATAGGCAGGAATCTCTTGTTTTTCATGACCACGGCGTTTTTCCAGATCATGGAGCATGTCATTTATTAGGCTCATGGCACTACTCCCCAGGCAAACCAAGCAAACGCAAAAAGAAAAGCGAGCAGGGCAATTCCTGCTATACGTGTTTTCGTAATACCTGCCAAACCAACCTGTAATCCTGATGTATCACTAATAGCCGCCTTGACCATCTTTGACTCGATTCTTCTAGCTCCTTTACCATAGCCGGACAGCAACGCCTTATGAGCCAGAAGATTGATCAGCCGTGGTACTCCCTTGCTGGCGTCATAGAGAAGTTTCACCGCCTTTGGGGCAAAAAGGGTGCTGCCTTGATAACCGGCAATACGTAGTCGATGGTCGAGATATGTTGCCACTTCAGTTTCAGGTAGCGCTTCCAGAGTGTAGGAAAAGGTGATTCGCTGCCGCAATTGACGCAAATTTTCCTGGGCAAGCCGCTTTTCGAGCTCAGGCTGGGCGAAGAAAAGAATATGTAGCAGTTTTTCTTTTTTGGTCTCAAGATTGCTGAGCAGGCGCAATGCCTCGAGACTTTTCCGCGGCATCACCTGAGCTTCATCTATGAGGATTACCAGAGGACGTTTTTTCTCTTTCAACTCAATCAATTCTGTGAAAATACGCTGATGATAGTGCTGAGCCGAGGCTTTTTCAGGTATATCCAAAGAAAGTTCATCAGCGATCGCCTTGTACAGCTCGAATTGGGAAAGCAGAGGATTGGGAATATATGCCGTCGTATATTCATCCTCCAGTATCTTCAATAACTGTCTGCATAGCAGGGTCTTACCGGTACCGACATCACCGATGATCTGCACGAACCCTTCGCCGTTATGCAGGGCAATCATTAGAACATTTAGAGCCTCCTGATGGATGCGGTCTCGATAGAAAAAGTCCGTATCGGGAGTCAAAGAAAAGGGCTTTTCCCTTAAACCGTAGAATTGCTCGTACATAACCCGAATTCTGCAATTGCATCCATTAACATTGTCAGTTTGCCAAAGCCCTTAAACCCGAGGGGAAACCCGTAACTTGTTGGACTAACCTGTTGCACCTTAAAATTCAGAGTGTTTTTACACGTTCATTAAAATTGACGCCAGTTATTCTGAAATTCAGGAGCCAGCTGGTCAATACGTCGGCGTGAAGCATCCAACGATTGCTGCCAGTCAGCCGGGCTTCCAATAACCTGGGGACGAAGGAGAATAACGAGTTCACTCTTGGTTGAGCTTGATCTGGTATGCCGGAACAGGGCTCCCAGTCCAGGAATTTTACTGAGCACTGGAACTCCTGATTCATCCTTGGTGACATTGTCCTGCATCAGGCCGCCGATCACCACGAGTTGGCCGCTCTGAGCCCGAACCACACTGTCCGTTTCTCGAACTGTACTGAAAGCCAACGGCAGTTCTTGATCAACACCAAAAGCGTTTATCGATTTGTTCTGATCAACAACTTCACTCACCGTCGGATGAATGTGCAGGGTAATACTTCCCTGACGATCAATCTGCGGGGTGACATCCAAGGCGATTCCAGAAAAGAAAGGAGTAAGAGTTATATCGGTTGAATTAGTGGTCGTGGTTGCTGTAGTAACATCGCTTGAGATATCGGTAACAAAAAATTCATCCGAACCCACCTTGATAACTGCCTTCTGGTTGTTGACCGTGGATATCCTCGGACTGGAGAGAACCTGGACATCACCCTGGCTCTCAAGCATTTCCACAAATGCCTGGAAATCGTTGAAGTTTAAAGCCATACTGAATACGCCGCCAAAAACGCTTGAGTCCAGGGCGTCCGGCAGTAACTGTCCCGGACTGAGGTTGCCGCTGTTGCCCTGACTCTCGGAAAAACCGGTGTCAAAGACAGACCCGCCACCGCTCTGGCCAATCAGGACACCTCTGCCGCTGGCGTTATCATCGAGTACAGCCCAGTTGATGCCAGTCTGGAAGCCATCCGACAGCTGCACTTCAATAACCTTGGCTTCAATGAGTACCTGACGCTGGAGGTTATCCTGGATCATCTGCAGGTACTGCTCCACCATGCGCAACTCATCCGGCATGGCAACAACCACCACAATGCTAGCCTGAGGTTGAACAATTACCTTACGTCCCTGTTCATTGCCGACCAGATCCTGGATAGCCGTGCGTAACTCACTCCAAAAATCAGCACTTGATTCGGTGTCAATTTGGCTTCCTGATACTGATCCGTTGGTCCTCGTTTGACCGTTGTTGTCTTCATCATCATCATCTCCTTCCACCTGAGTGACCTGGCCCGAGCTGACCCTGGTCTGCGAAGTTCCCCTGCGGACCAGGTTGAGATAATTGACCTGAAAAGTTCTGGCCTGCAGATCCGCTGGCATTATCTGGTAGACGTTGGCTGTCTTGAAGTAGGGATAGCCGTAGACGTTGTAGATCACCTGCAGGACTTCTTCGATGGTGGTTTGCTTCAAATCGACACTAATTTCACCACTAACCTCGGGGTGAACCACCATATTAACCGGGCTGCCCTCCACCAGACCCATGAAGAATTCTCTCGCCGGAACCTGGCTGGCAGCAATATCAAAACGGGATTCATCATCTTCAACCGATGGGTCCATTGCAGGTATGTCTTTGGGGATAAGGGCGGAACGAATCTCCGGCGGCGGAACTGGTGCTGTCTTTTCCTCTGGGGGTAATGGCTGCGAATTCATAGTCTGTTGTATTGCCTCTAACGGTGCTCCGCCCCGTGGCTGAGGCGCACAACTGGCTAACAGCAACATTGCCGCCATGCTCACAATCATTCCCACGTGTATTTTCAAACACACCAATTTCACAATGATTTCCTCACTCCAACAACGTTAATTAACGGATATCTTTTTTAAAACCTGTCCCGGTCCGCCGTAAAACCACTTTCTTCGTACCATTTTGCATAAACACTCGGTCCTTTTGGATTTTCCTGACGGTAAAACCTTCCAGAGAGTCTCCCTGCTGCAGGCAGCGTCCGTTGACCACTGCCACCTGGCGTTTGAATGACGTCAACACAGCAGTCAATTTCCAGGAGGAAGTATCGATTTCATCCTTTTCAACCGGACCTGGCGATTGCTGCGCCCGGTAATTAGCAGGACGCATAGGATCAATCAATTGTTCCGCAATAACGGCCTGGTTCGACCAAAAAACGAGTACACATAAAATGATCAAAAAGAAACTCCGTCGATTAACCACCTATCCAGCCCTCCTTCAAACTCAGGGTATACACCTCGAGATTCACCGTTGCCTCGGGATAATTGTCCGTGGCAATATCAACTTTTTCCCAAACCAGGGTGCGAGGCAATTCTTCCAGCTGACGGAGGTATGCTAAAAGTGTCATGTAGTCACCGCTGAACTTCATCCGCAAGGGGTGACGATACACTATAGCCGAAGCGCTTTCCGAAGTATCAACATTACCTAAAACAATACGCTCTGGCGCCTTGTTCTCCAGACTGAGCAAGCGCAGCTTCTTCTCCTGAGTAAGCAAGTCCTTGAGCAACGCCGGCATTTCCGCAGGTGAGACCAGGTTTTCCAGTCCCGCCTGGAGATCCTGTTGCATCTCGGCAATTTCTTTTTCAAGTATTGCTAATTTCTGGCGATTCTGTCTGTCCGGGTCAACATTCTTTCTGGCCTCCACTGTCTGGGTGAGGGCCTGGAGTTCCAGCTGTCTGGTTTGCATCTGCACAATTTCCTGCCGGGCTGATTCAGTCCGACGACCAAGGGGCTGAAGGAGCAACAGGTACGAACCATAGAGCACAACCGCGCTGACTGCGAGGAGGAGCAATATCCGCTCTCGCAGGGGCCGCTGATTGTACCAGGTGATAACAGATGAAATTTTCGCCATTACTGGTCAGCCTCCGGTAGACTCTCCAAAAGGAAATCTACCCGATCTTCTTTTTCCTGAAGTCTTTGTATCTTGAGCCGTTCAAACAATTGACCAGCAAAAACCTCACTGTCGCTGAGCATTTGCAAGTAGTCCGGCAACCGTTCTGCATCCACTCCACTTCCGGTAAGGGCAACACCTTTGCCATCGTGGGAAATCACTATCCGTCGCAGCCATACCCCGGCAAAAGGATTTTGCGCCAGTTTTTCAAGCGAACGCAGTATTTTCATGTTGCTATTATCGTCTCGTTCCTCAAAATACTTCAGAGTTATTTTCTGGCCTGCAAGTTTAGCCTCCAGTTGCCTGACCTTTTCTGCGAGCAAAGCATTCTCTACAGGTGGTGGATAGAGCCTCTCCAGCTCCGCCAGTTGTCTTTCGGCCTGTTCATTTTGCTGGCGCAGAACTTCTGCTTTTTTATGCAACCTGGAACCTTGGAAGTAGCTGAAAACGGCAATGAGGGCGATGCAGAAAAAAACCAGCAGGAGCATTACCCCAGCCTGTCTGCCTTGCAGTGGCTGTGTTTTATCTTTCAGGATATCCTGATAGAGGTTAATCTGTTGCCGCATCAATCGCCCTCCTGCCTTAGGGCTCCGCCAATTGCCAGCAGGTGACGATTCAACTCCACCTGTGAACTTCCTTCGGGCATATCCAGAACACCATTGAAATCAAGTCGTTCAACTGAAGTTGCGAGGTATTCATTGAGATAGGTAATAAGTGGTGGGATATCACGCCCTGTCTGGGCAACAAGCAAACGGGAAACCATCGGGAGATTAAAGGTACTCTCGCAGAAATCAAAGGAGCGCTGAACTTCGAGGACAATTGCGTCAATTTGATCGGTCAGTGCCTCCAGTTGACCGTCGGCGTGGGGCAACAGATCATTCATGCCCATATTGAACATGCGAAAGAGATAAAGGATACCGTCACGGACGATGACCAGCATACCATTATCTTCACGAAGCAGAAGTATTGCCAGACCGCGGACATCTCCCGAGTAGAGATTACAGATATTGCGCAGGGCAAATTCGGGAATATCTATGGCTTCGAGAAAAAGATTTGCCCTCTTCACCTGATCAACCTGTTCGCGCAACCAACTTTGCTGAGCTGAGACAACGTAGGTAAGCGGCTTTTTTTCACCACCGAAAGGGGTGATATCAAAGAGATCAAGTACCGCCTCTCCGGCCGGATAATCGATGCGTTCGCCAAGCTGCCAGCGCGCTGCTTCAATGAGCTCATCCGGGGGCAATCCGGCCAGATCAATCTGGGTCAACTGGTAGGATTCAGGCGCCAGGACATTGACGCAAGTTGAATTTTGCAAGTGATTACGTTGAATTGCTTGCCAGAGTGAATCCTGTAGATCCTGGGAGGAAGTGTGGTGCAGCTCGGTGGCAAGATGTAATTTTGGCCGTTGCAAACCGTCCTGTGTTTGGATGCTGGCAATACTGCTACTGTGTTTTTCAAGACAGAGAGAAACCCTCTTCCCTTCTGCTTTTTTTCCCCCAAAAAAAAGTTTCAGAACATTACCCCCCTAACCAGTTTTAATCGCGATAAAAAATTGATTCGCTCTCTTTTAACACAATTAAGAAATAAAAATCAAGCTAGCGGGTTCAAAATGTCCGTAAATTTGGTTGTTTCAGCAGATTTTGATACTCCTTCTTAAAATTTTGTCATTTTAGCCTCAATATTTCACGTGCCTGCTGAGCTCATAATCGAGGCATCAAGGGTGTAGTTGTAATAATCTACCGCAAGCCATTGATAACGAAGAGGATGGGCTCAGCAGGTACGCCCGTAGGGTGAAAAATGAGTTAAATTACCGGCAGTTTTTCGAGGTACAAACTGCACCCAGCAAAAACTCTATAATTTCTTGATTAGCAATACCTATTCTCTCTATAAATTCGTCAAAAACTTGCTTCTTATGAAATATTGAGGCTAGAGGGTCATTTTTCTGGAGAACCATAGCCACCACCACCAGGGGTCTTAATTACAAAAACATCGCCGGGATTGACCTCTACCTCGTCATTACCTTTGAGCACTTTTGTTGAGCCATCATGATATTCAATGCTGTTTTCACCCCTTTTTCCTGGTCCACCACCGGCCAAACCATAGGGTTCGGTCTCTCGATGGGAAGAAAGGATAGTTGCCGTCATCGGCTCGAGGAAGCGCAGACGACGAACGACGCCATCACCACCTCTGTATTTTCCATCTCCACCTGAACTCTGCCGCAGACTGAAGGATTCCACCCGCACCGGAAAGCGCCACTCAACCACCTCCGGATCGGTCATCCGGGTATTGGTCATATGGGAATGTACACCACTGGTACCCGGATGGTCCGGCCCTGCTCCGGTACCACCGCAAATGGTTTCGTAATTCTGATATCTCTCGTTGCCATAGACAAAATTATTCATGGTTCCCTGGGAGGACGCCAGTACCCCTAACGCCCCAAACAGGCAGTCGGTGATGGCCTGGGACACCTCGGTGTTGCCGGAGATCACCGCGGCCGGATATTCCGGACTGATCATGGTCCGTGGTGGTATATGAATCTTCAGGGGTTTAAAGCACCCCTCATTGAGCGGAATCTCATCACCTACCATGGTACGAAACACATAGAGCACAGCTGCCTTACAGACGGCGGTGGGGGCATTATAGTTCCCTGGATTTTGGACTGAGGTACCGGTAAAATCAAGTTTCGCTTCCCTACGTTTGCGATCGACGACGATTTTCACCTTGATAACATTGCCACCGTCCATGGGATAGCTGAATTCGGAGTCCTTCAGGATGTCGATCACCCGCCGTACCGACTCCTCGGCATTGTCTTGGACATGGCCCATATAAGCCTGAACAACTTCGAGTCCGAAATGATCGATCATTTTCAGCAGCTCCTGGTGTCCGGTTTCATTGGCGGCGATCTGGGCTGCCAAGTCAGCCATGTTCTGATCGATATTCCGGCAGGGATATTTCCCAGATGCGAGCAACTCTCTGGTTTCCTTTTCCCTGAAGGTGCCTCTTTCGACGAGGAGGAAGTTGTCGATCAATACCCCTTCATCTTCGATATGGGTGGAATCAGGCGGTGACGATCCCGGAGTCCGGCCGCCGATATCGGCATGATGACCGCGGGCTCCGACATAGAACAGGATATTTTTCCCGGATGTATCAAAAACAGTAGTAATAACGGTGACATCAGGAAGGTGTGTACCGCCGTTATAGGGAGCGTTGAGCATATAGACATTGCCCGGCTCCATTTTGCCCTCGTTTTCCCGGATAATAGTCTTCACTGATTCACCCATGGAGCCCAAATGCACAGGCACATGCGGGGCGTTGGCCACCAGCTGCCCCTGGTCATCAAAAATGGCGCAGGAGAAATCAAGCCGCTCCTTGATGTTGACGGAGTATGCAGTCTTGGCCAGGGTCGCGCCCATCTGCTCGGCAATGGACATAAACAGATTATTGAAAACTTCCAGCATCACCGGATCGACATGAGTACCAACAGCATGTGCTTTTTCCCTTTCCTTGTAACGCGAAAGAATGAGATGATAACGTTCATTCAAACTCGCCTGCCAGCCATCTTCGACAATGACGGTTCCGGTATCTTCGGTGATGACCGCCGGTCCACGAAGCTGTTGTCCCGGCAACATTTTATTCCGCTTGTACAGGGGTACCGCCGTGATCGCACCACCTATGTAAAGATTGACGGTGTCGTCACGTTGCGGCCCTTCCCCTGCGGAGACGATTTCCACTTCCGGGTCAACAATCGGTTCGGTAATCCCGACTCCCTCTACAGAGATTGCCTCGATTACCAGCGCCCGCTCACTTACCACAAAGCCGAACTGCTGGCGATGTGCCTCTTCGAAGCTATGCAGCATTTCCTCAACTGTCCCTGCCTCTACTTCCAGTGAGGTGTCGGTGGCTTCGTAACGAAGATGAACCTTTATTCTGACTTCGATGTTATTTTTGGCAACACCCTGATTAATGACCTCCTCCCTGACTTCCTTCATCAGCGGAGCCGCGGCTTCTTCTATCACCTTTGGCGTCTGTTCATCAAAGACCTTTTCCACCTGACCCTCGCGCATCGCCCTGACATCGGCAAGTCCCATGCCATAGGCGGACAGAACTCCGGCAAAGGGATGCAGGAAAACCCGGCTCATTCCCAAAGCATCAGCAACCAGACAGGCATGCTGCCCGCCGGCTCCACCAAAACAATTCAGAGTATACTCGGTGACATCGTAGCCGCGTTGGACGGAGATCTGCTTGATAGCATTGGCCATATTAATTACCGCTATCTTCAGAAATCCCTCAGCAACTTCCTCCGGCGACTGAAGCGGCAGACCGGTGGCCTCCGCAATTTCTTCAGCCAGTTTGCTGAATTTCCTGTGAACAACCTCCGCATCCAGCGGTTGATCGGCCTTCGGTCCAAAAACCCTGGGAAAATGATGCGGCTGAATCTTGCCGAGCATGACATTGCAATCGGTCACGGTCAAAGGGCCACCCCGCAGATAGCTGGCTGGACCCGGATTGGCACCGGCCGAATCAGGTCCTACCCGGAATCTCGAGCCGTCAAAATGAAGAATGGAACCACCTCCAGCGGCCACCGTATGAATATGCATCATCGGCGCTCGCATGCGAACACCCGCCACCACGGTATCGAAGGTTCGCTCAAATTCGCCGTTAAAGTGAGCGACATCCGTCGAAGTACCACCCATATCAAAGCCGATTATCTTTTCATAACCACTCATGGAAGCAGTACGGACCATGCCAACCACACCGCCGGCCGGTCCTGAGAGAATGGCATCTTTGCCCTGAAACAAACGGGCATCGGTAAGACCACCATTTGATTGCATGAACATCAACCGTGCCTCCTCCCCAAGCTGATCGGCCACCTGATCCACATACCTTCTGAGAATGGGAGAGAGATAGGCATCGACCACCGTGGTGTCACCACGCGAGATTAACTTCATCAACGGGCTGACCTTGTTGCTAACCGAGATTTGGGGAAATCCTATGTCCGCGGCTATTTCAGCTATCCGCAGTTCATGCACATCGTTACAGTAGCCATGCATGAAGGCAATTGCCACCGATCGAATACCCCTGTTAAAGGCCTCCTCCATACCTATTCTGGCTGTATCCTCATCAAGAGGAGTAACCACCTCGCCCCTGGCGTCAAGCCGTCCATCAACCTCCAGAACCTCTTCATAGAGCAGCTCCGGAAGTACGATATGACGGTCAAAAAGACGCGGCCTTGCCTGGTAGCCGATACGCAGGGCATCGCCAAAACCTCGGGTGGTGACAAACAGCGTCCGATCACCCTGCCTCTCGAGCAAAGCATTGGTGGCAACCGTCGTACCCATTTTAACATTCTCAATGCCGTCTTCTGGTAAGATATCATCTTTGCCCAGACCAAGGAGCTCACGAATTCCCTGTACCGCTGCATCACGATACTGCTCTGGATTTTCTGAGAGTAATTTATGGGTGACCAGACTGCCGTCCGGCCTTTTGGCGACCACATCGGTGAAGGTCCCACCACGATCAATCCAGAATTGCCATTTATCCATGTCAATGACTCCTATTGAAAAGCTGATAATTCCTCTGAGAGCAGCGAGAATATTGAAAATGCAAAACGGCCCAAAGTTGACAACCTCGCAAAAAAACCAGGAACCGCTGCCATTGCTTAAATGAATCGAGTTACCTGCTGATGGGCAATATCAGGTTCGTTGTTTTTTCATCTCAACGATCTACTATGCACAGAAGGTCTCGAACTGCCAATAAATCATGTGGTTACTTATAGCAAACATCACAGTACGGAAAATTACAAGATTGTAAAAGAGTAAAACATTTTTATAATGTTAGTTTTTTATCGACAAATTGTCAATACTATGACATGATAGTTATTAAATTACCAACTATATTTTTTTACTCTTTTTCGATTAGCCTATTGCTGCAAGAAAAATGAATAGGCTTAATGTTCCCTATGTCGGAGCATTCTGAAGAAGATATTTATGGCAGAGCAAAACAAGTAAACAACTAAACGCTGTTGGCGTTTGCCAGGTATAAGGTTTTTTCCAAGGAGAGCATATGTACATCCTTGACTCCGTGGTAAGTCTCATTAATGGAACTGAGAGGAATATCAAACTGGAAATGGACTGTTGTGCGGCAGCAGGTTATACCGGGCGTGATCAGGAATCCGTACGGGTGCATATTGCTGAATTAAAGAGAATTGGCGTCCCAACACCATATGCAATTCCGGCCATCTACTGGATCAGCCCCGCCCGCCTGACCACCAAGCATACAATAGTGGTCGTCGGCGGTGAAACCAGCCCCGAGGTTGAGTTTTTTGCAGCAACAGCCTCTGATGGCCATGTATTCATTACCGTGGCCAGCGACCATACCGATCGAAAGTTAGAAGCAGTCTCGGTTGGGAAATCCAAGCAGGTCTGTGATAAAATACTCGGAGATACCTTCTGGAGAGTTGACGAAATCATCGGCCATTGGGATGAGATTCAGTTGATCTCCTCAGTAAAACGTGAATCAGACTGGCACGTTTACCAGAAAGGTGGGCTAAAAGATATTCTCCCCTTAGATATTCTTTTTCGACTCATCGAAAACGATGAGCCCGCTGGCAGAAAGCCAAGCCTGCTCAGCGGCACAGTGCCACTTTTGCAGGAGCAGACTATTTATACGACGCATTGCCAAATCAGCATGTCTGATCCAGTTTTGAACAGGGAGATACGTAAAGAGTATCAAATCTTGAGCTTACCTGACAGGAGTTAGTAGCATGCGTGTGGCTATTGTCCAGATGAGTGTTTTGCCGGGTGCTAAATCTGAAAACTTTGCCAAAGTTGAAAAGATGGTTGCCCAGACTGTTCAAACCAATGGCAATATCGATCTTTTTGTGCTTCCCGAGCTCTGGTCCACCGGTTATAAACTTGCAGAATTATCACACTTAGCAAGTTCCGAAGGTGAAGAAGAGGCTATATTTCTCGGTGACCTAGCCGCCAGATATCATACCTGGTTTGCAGGGGGATCAGTTGCCGCAAAGACAAAAGTTGGCATTGTCAATCGAGCACAAATAATAGATCGACAGGGCCAACTGCAGGCATGCTACGATAAAATTCATCTGGTACCAATGCTGGATGAACATACATATCTCGTAGCCGGTAACACCCCTTGTGTTTTGAGTATAGAGGGCATTACCTTTGGGTTTGCCATCTGTTACGACATCAGATTTTGCGAATTGCTACGAAAACTTGCCCTTGAGGGTTCTGAAGCGCTTATCGTCTCGGCAGAATGGCCGCTGGTTCGCCTTCATCACTGGCAGGCTCTTCTCAAAGCTCGGGCCATTGAAAATCAGTTCTACGTCCTGGCCAGTAACAACACCTCGCTGGAAGGAACCCTGTTCGCTGGTCATTCGGTAGGTCATGGTCCTGACGGGACAACTCTCTGCAGCTTCGAGTTTGAGGAAGGCGTCAGGATTTGCGACATTGATAGGCAACATGTTCATGCAATCCGGCAAAAGATACCGGTTTTTAGCGATCGCCGGCCGGATATATACTGATACCACAAAAGGTGATGTAATCGTCCAGCAAATTGAGATAACCACAGTATAATGGAGGCCAAATGACCCCAGCAGAGTTGAGGGCGCTGAGCTCAGAAGGAAAGTTCGACATGCCGACTGCTGGTTTTTGCCCGGGATATGTCCAGGCTAATCTTGCAGCCTTTCCTGAAAAATACGCCGCAGATTTCCATGATTTTTGCCACCTGAACCCCAAACCCTGCCCGTTGCTCGAGGTAATCGGTCCCGGCTCGACCCTCTCGGCAAGACTGGCTCCCGGTGCTGATATCTGTAACACCATCCCCCGTTATATTGTCTGGCGAAATGGTATACAAGGTGAGACTACACCTTCGGTAGCATCGCTGGTGGAACATGACTTTGTCTTTTTCCTTCTTGGCTGTAGTTTCTCCTTTGAAGAGGCATTGGTTGACGCCGGCATACCACTTCGCCACCTGGAACAAAAAAAGAATGTTGCCATGTACCGTACCAGCATCCAGCTGCAAGCGGCCGGTCCTTTTCAGGGTGAAATGGTGGTTTCCATGCGTCCAATACGCAAGGAACTACTGGACAAAGTCGTTGCCATTACCGAGCGGTTCCCTGATGTGCATGGCGCTCCTGTACATGCCGGCAATCCAGAACAGATCGGCATTAAGGACATCACCTCGCCGGATTATGGCGATGTCATTACCATAAAAGATGGTGAATTGCCTGTTTTTTGGGCCTGCGGGGTTACTCCCCAGAATGTTCTGCTGAATGCCAAGTTGCCTTTAGCCATAACCCACGCGCCCGGCTATATGTTTGTAAGTGATCTAAAAAATTCAGAGTTTGCGGTCAAATAAGCCGTACAATCGACTTTGCAACTCCCGTTACGCAAGCTTGCAAAGTCCAATTAACCAAGACTGAGAGGAGGAAACCATGCACTCACGAATCACCATTTTATTATCTATCCTACTTTGTTTGCTATTTCTAAGCTCAAACGGCCTGGCCAGCACGACCAAGCTGCGTGTCGTCGGGAGCTGGAGCAGCCTGACTCTCTACAAAAATTTTGAAAATCCATTCTGGACGGAAGTTGTCCCTGCGGAGATGGGGATGGAAACAAGCATGACCTCGCTTAGTCAAGTCAAACTCAAGGGCCCGGCAGTCGTTCGTCAAATGAGTATGGGCGTCTTTGATGTGGTTCATACCGTTGCTGACTATATCGTCTCAGACTCCCCGGATCTTGCCGGACTGGATTTACCTGGAGTGACAACAGATATAGAAACCGCCAAGAAAGCTGTTGCTGCCTATAGGCCTGCCCTTGAAAAATATCTCGCCGATGACTTTGATGTAAAACTACTTAGCGTCGTTCCTTATCCCGCACAGGTGCTTTTTTCCAGTGTACCGATCTCCGGGCTTGATGACCTCAAAGGAAAAAAGATCAGAGCCTCCGGCTGGACTACCTCCGAATTTGTGACCGCACTTGGCGCCACCGGAGTTACCATGTCGTTTAGCGAAGTACCGCAAGCACTGCAGCGTGGTGTGGTAGACTGCGCAATCACCGGTTCTCTCTCAGGCTATTCAGCGGGCTGGGGTGAGGTCTCAGATTATATTTATCCGCTTCCGGTAGGTGGCTGGGACTATGTCATTGGAGTCATCTCTATGAGCACCTGGAACAAACTCTCTGCTGAGCAACAGACCAAACTGCAGACCCTCATAACAGAGAAATTGGAAGAGCCGGGGTGGGCTGTTACTGCTAAAGAGACTCAGGAAGGCATCGATTGCTTAACCGGTAAAGAATGTCCGCACGGTGAGCCGCAAAATCTTACTGAGGTACCGGTCACTGATGAGGCTCGTCAACAGGTCAAAGAGGTACTGGTCAACAATGTGCTTCCTGCACTTGCCGAAAAAGTAAAGCCTGAAACAATCACTACCTGGAACGATACCATAGGAAAAGTCGTGGGAGTCCAGGCAAAATAAACGAAAACATAAGACTTGAACAGGATTGGTGGTTACTCATTTATTCTACCGCCAATCTCCTGTTCATTGATGAGTATCATGAACGCAAAAGCTAGGTGGAAAATTACTGATTGTTAAAGGGTCTGGTTATGATCAGGTTACTTCTAAGTGCAAAGCAGATTTCCCAGATTGCTGCCTGGGGCTCCGGTTTGCTTCTTTTTCTCGCTTCGCTGATGATAGCTGTGGAGGTTGTATTGAGAAAAGCCTTTGCCGTCTCCATCGGTGGTGCAGACGAACTGTCAAGTTACGCTTTGGCAATCAGCTGTACCTGGGGATTCAGCTTTGCCCTTTTTCGTAAATCGCATATCAGAATTGACGTGCTTTATACTCATCTGCCCAGATTCTTTAAGCATGCCCTTGATATATTAGCTAATTTTTTATTACTTTTCTACATAACCATTCTCTGTTATTTCGCTTCCATCGTTGTTAAGACCTCCATTGCAAAAGTTTCCACTGCCAACACACCCCTGGCTACCCCACTTTGGATTCCCCAAAGCCTTTGGCTGGCCGGGCTGATCTGGTTCGGGTTGACTATTTTGCTGACGATTGTTGGAACTGTTTTTTTCATAGTGAAAAAAGACCATGAGTCCGCCTTTAATCTTTCCGGCATATCCACTCTAAGTGAGGAGATTAAAGAAACGACGGAGATCCATTCTGTTAATGGCTACACCAAAATTAGTGGCGGAGAAGCAAAATGATTATAAGCGTTACTCTAGCCATTCTTCTGCTATTACTTGTCATCAGCGTTCCGGTTGCGGCGGCACTGATCATTCTCGGCCTTTCCATCGGTGAGATATTTTCTGATTTTCCACTCTATCGGGTTATTGGTGAAATCTCTTGGTCTGCCAGTACAGACTTTTTACTCCTTTCAATTCCCCTTTTCGTCATGCTTGGGGAAATCCTGCTCCGAGCAGGAATCGCCAAAAGAACATACAATGCTTTGAATAAATGGCTGTCCTGGCTGCCTGGTGGATTGTTACAGGCCAATATCGGGACCTCGGCCCTTTTTGCGGCAACCTCTGGCTCATCTGTTGCCACGGCGGCAACCATTACTACCGTCGCTTTGCCGCAGGGAAGGCGTTATAATTACTCCGAAAAACTTTTCACCGGGT
Organism: Desulfocapsaceae bacterium; assembly: GCA_030065655.1. Lineage (GTDB taxonomy): Bacteria > Desulfobacterota > Desulfobulbia > Desulfobulbales > Desulfocapsaceae > Desulfopila_A. The sequence goes on from JASJDT010000082.1 coordinate 19,115, forward strand.
CCATCGCAGCCGGCGGCACATTGGGGATACTCATTCCACCATCGATCAATCTTATCGTCTATGGTTTTTTAACCAATACATCCATACCACGCTTATTTCTGGCAGGAATAATTCCAGGAATTATTCTCGCTCTTCTTTTCATGCTTTGTCTGGCCATAGGCTGCATGATCAATCCAAAACTCAGCGGCGGCAAAAGTCAGGTAACCTGGAAAGAGAGATTCACTACACTCGCCGATCTCATTCCAGTTCTCATTATCTTCATTGTGGTTATCGGCTCAATATATGCCGGGCTAGCCACTCCAACGGAATCGGCGGCTCTAGGCGTCCTGGCATCCCTAGCGCTTGCCTTTCGTTATAAAGCCGTAAATATGGATTTCTTCAAGCAGGTGTTCGAAGGAACAATGCGGACAAGCTCGATGATCATGCTCATTCTTATTTCCGCTAATTTCCTCAATTTTATGCTCGACTCCATTGGCCTTGCCGAAACCCTTTACCAATTTGTCAGCAATCTTGGAGCTTCCCCATTTTACACGCTCCTCGTGGTCATCCTGCTCTATATAGTACTCGGTTTCTTTGTCGAAACCCTTTCCCTTATGGTTATCACCGTCCCAATTGTGGCGCCAATTCTCGTCAATCTTGGCTATGATCCGATATGGTTTGGAATTCTCTTGATCCTCCTGATCGAAATGGCTCTTATCACCCCTCCTGTTGGTTTAAATCTCTATGTTGTCCAGGGCGTGAGAAGAACCGGTTCCATCGTTGACGTCATGCTGGGCGCCTTTCCCTTTGTGATTATGATAGCAATCATGATAGTAATGCTTGTCGCTTTCCCGCAAATCGCCCTTTATGCCACCCAATTTGTACAATAGGAACAGCTATGAAACCATGTATGCAGCACAAGAACAGGATCTGTTTGAACAACTCACTATTATTGGCTACTATCAAGGCACCTGAATTGTTAGCGAAGCAGACAATTAAACCCGAAACTAACTATATAAAGACATGTATAAGGGAGGAAAACTCTAATTAATTAACTACAGGACGCAACAACAATATCAACAACAAAGAGGAGATAAGACATGAGATCTATCGGACGCAAATTATTTTTCACTCTTACCGGCGCCATTGGTATCTGCAGTATTGCCACTCAGGGTTTCACTGCCACCTGGGATATGCCTACCCCCTATCCAGACAAAACCTTCCACACCCAGAATATTATAAAATTTGCCGCGGATGTCGAACAAGCGACCAATGGAAATCTTAAGATTAAAATCCATTCGGCAGGTTCTTTGTTTAAGCATCCGGAGATTAAAAATGCCGTCCGCGGTGGTCAGGTACCAGCCGGAGAATTCTTTCTCTCTTTGCTTTCTAACGAGCATGCTGCCTTCGGAGCGGATTCCCAGCCGTTTCTGGCAACCAATTATGAAGAAGCAAAAAAACTCTGGGCTGCTCAAAAGGATGTCATAACCGGATTACTCGACAAGCAGAAGCTTATGCCGCTTTTCTCTGTCCCTTGGCCGCCTCAAGGACTTTATACCAAAAAGCCTATCAACAGCGTTGATGACCTTAAAGGTATCAAATTCAGGGCCTATAATGCCACTTTGGAAAAATTTGCTAATCTGGTTGGTGCAGCTCCAACCCAGGTTGAAGTTCCGGATATTCCCCAAGCCTTTGCCACCGGCCGGGTTGAGGCTATGATTACCTCACCTTCCACCGGGGCCAACTCCAAAGCCTGGGATTTCATAACTCATTACACTGATATTCAGGCCTGGGTTCCCAAAAACATCGTGGTAGTCAACAAAAGCGCCTTCCGCAAACTTGATAAAGCAACCCAGGAAGCTGTTCTGGCTGCCGCAGCCGATGCCGAAAAACGGGGTTGGGAAATGAGCATGCAGGAGACCGCTGCAAAAACGGCGATCCTTAAAGAAAATGGCGTTACCATCGTCACTCCAAATGCTAAGCTGATGGAGGGCCTCAAAGCCGTTGGCGATGAAATGCTTCAGGACTGGAAAAAAGATGCCGGAGCAGAAGGTGAAGCTCTGCTGAAGGCTTACAATAACTAAGCTCACCCGGGGGACTCTCGTCAGGGAGTTCCCCAATTGATCAAGGTAGCAGGATGGAAGCACCCAAAGAAAACATGCTACGCAGAAACCTCAACCGTCTTTATCTCGGCAGCGGCTGGTTGGCGGCAGCTTTCCTCGCTGCCATCTGTCTGCTCGTGGTCTGCCAGGTCTGCCTCAACCTGATTGACCGGCTAAGTACAGTTTTTACCGGCTCCGCCATTGGCCTGACAATTCCATCATATGCCGACTTCACCGGTTTTTTCCTGGCCGCCGGATCGTTTCTAGCTCTTGCCTATACCCTGCGGCAAGGCGGCCATATCAGGGTAACCCTGGTTATTTCTCATCTTAGTTCCAGATTGAGGCATGTCATGGAAACCTGGTGCCTGATCCTGGCTTCCGGAGTGACCATCTATTTTTCCTGGTACACCTTTTCACTGGTCCATGAATCATTTATCTACAACGATCTCTCACCCGGAATGGTAGCCGTACCGATATGGATCCCGCAGTCAGCAATGCTTTTAGGTCTCGTGGTTCTCTCAATCGCCTTGATTGACGAACTCTTTGCAGCCCTTACGGGTAAAACACCAAGCTACGTCGGTGCTGGAGAAAAGCTTCTCGACAACGATGACGAGTCCGCCTCGTAAGTCCCAGGAGAACATGCATGTCTGAATTAGGTATGACTCTCATCCTTTTGGTTGCCCTTTTTACTTTGCTAGGCAGCGGTATCTGGGTGGCCTTTTCCCTTATGAGTGTAGGTATGCTCGGGATGGTACTGTTTACTGAAGCGCCTCTTGGCGACGTCCTGGCAACCACGGTCTGGGGCGCCAGCAACTCTTGGTCGCTTGCTGCCCTTCCTCTGTTTATCTGGATGGGCGAAATTCTCTTCCGTTCACGTCTTTCCGAAGATATGTTCACCGGCCTCTCACCCTGGCTGACCCATTTACCTGGTAGACTCCTCCATGTCAACATTCTAGGTTGTGGGATTTTTGCTGCAGTTTCAGGATCTTCTGCCGCAACTGCGGCCACCATCGGAAAGATGTCCATACCCGAGTTAGCCAAGCGGAAATATCCGGAAAGCATGCTTATCGGTACCCTTGCTGGCTCAGCAACCCTTGGATTGTTGATACCACCATCAATTATTCTAATCGTCTATGGTGTTGCCACAGAGCAATCTATCGCCAGGTTGTTTATAGGCGGACTACTGCCCGGACTACTTTTAGTTTCTCTGTTCATTGGCTACGTGGTTCTCTGGTCACTTTTGAATCCCAGCCGTATTCCTGCCGGAGAAGAATCGCTCTCCCTGCTCACCCGCCTGAATCGCTCACGCCGACTGATTCCCGTCATCCTGCTAATTGCTGGAGTCATCGGTTCCATCTATTCTGGTATTGCTTCACCCACCGATGCCGCTGCAGTCGGCGTCGTCCTTTCTCTACTACTATCCAAGTATACCGGTTCACTCAACCTGCGAACCTTTTTTGATGGTTTGATGGGAGCCACGAAAACCTCATGCATGATTGCCTTCATTCTGGCCGGCGCTGCTTTTCTCACTGTGGCCATGGGTTTTACCGGTATACCACGTATGCTGGCCATCTGGATCAGCGAAATGCAGCTTTCCCCCTACGCCTTGCTAGGTGCCTTAACCGTTTTTTTCGTTATTCTCGGCTGCTTTCTTGACGGGATATCCGTCGTTGTGCTCACCACCTCGGTTATTATGCCCATGGTGGAACAGGCAGGCATAGATCCGTTATGGTTTGGGATTTTTGTGGTGATCGTGGTGGAAATGTCCCAGATTACCCCTCCCGTTGGTTTCAACCTCTTCGTCATCCAAGGCCTGACCGGTCTGAATATACTGCGGGTAGCCTATGCAGCCATCCCCTTTTTCCTGCTGCTCATGGTGGCACTGGTGCTCATCGTGATCTTCCCGGCCATTGTCACAGTTCTGCCCAATATGATGGGTGGCTAGTATATCCAGCTATAAATCGCAGGTATTTTTTCTGGGATTCTGCAAAAAGATCAATTTAGGAGTGTGTTGGAGAGTTGCTATTTTTTCTCAGATCAAGGCATTTTCATAAAATCAAGCACAGCCATATATTTGATATTGCGAGCATTGATTTTATGAAAATAACGCAGAGATGTGGGAAAAGAAATTTCTCCGACAGGCTCCTAATGTATGAATTTATCCCAATCCTTCCAAACCGGTTCATAGCCCCGCTGCCGGATCATATC
>JASJDT010000009.1 GCA_030065655.1 Desulfocapsaceae bacterium
AGCCTTGCCAGGATTTAGAGTGTTGAATTCAAGTGAAATATCCAAAAAATACCTATCTGAAAGTAAAAATAAATCAAATAATACTTGTGCTTTCGATAATAATCAATTAGGGTGCGCTCGCAATTTGCTGCTGGAGCACTCTTTGCACTATTCTCAGTTATATTCTCATACGAATCATACCTTGAAATTGTCTCATTGATGCTCTTGTACAAAAAACAGCTATTTGTTATCGAGTCCCGGTGGGAAAACCTTCTCATGGTTTTCTTCCTGGAAAAATACTGGAGCAATCCTATAGTTGACAGTTAATTGCCGGTTGGCAATACCAATATTTTTTGCTGGTTGACCTTTCGTATGGAGAGGCAACCTCTAACAATGGCTCTATGGAAGAGCCGATTTACAATCGTGCGCATTTATCGCACAACGAACAAGGAGTAGTAACAATGGTTGAAGGTACAGTAAAATGGTTTAACGATGCAAAAGGTTTTGGATTTATCGAGCAAGATGGATCCGGTGATGTTTTTGTGCATCATACAGCTATCCAAGGTGAGGGTTTCAAGACTCTTGACGAAGGCGAGCGAGTAACCTTTGAAGTTGTCGATGGAGCAAAAGGACCGGCAGCTGAGAACGTCGTTAGAAGCTAATTTTTTGCCTCTATAGTCGTAAAAACCCGCCCTTGTGGTGGGTTTTTTTTTGCTTTTTTCTGAGGGGAGAACTACTCTAGGGAAGGATCTGATTTTTCTAGAAAAAAGATCTTCACATGCGTACTTACAGCCTAGGAGAAAGCAATGATAACATTCGCATGGGTGGCTACTCCGGAAGCATGGGTTGCCCTTATCACACTGGTGGCCATAGAGATTGTACTGGGAATTGATAACATTTCTTTCATCTCTATTCTTGTTGCCAGATTACCCGTTGTGAAAATAAATAAGGCCCCTTGTCTTTTCCACGCTCATTGCCATCTTCATCACTCCTCAAACCATTTATTGAACATCCTTACTGGCAGAATTTAGGTTTCCTTATTCTCATCATTACATTTATTTTTGGCTATCTTTATCATTCAATGGCGACTTTTATCAGTAATAATTATTATTTTTAGAGTTGATTAAGATATTAGCTCAATCTAGCGTGCCGTTGAGAGCCTGCCTCTCACCAGCCGGGAGGCAAAATATGAATAAAATAATAGTTATACTGCTAAATATAGTTATTTTGGCAATACCATTTACAGGACAAGGCAGCACGATAGTCTGTGCCAATCAACCTGAAGTCACGATCAATCATGCTCGACCGGAGATGATACCCGAGCTTTGCGCTTCTTCAGCCAAAGCATTAAGTATACTGGGTAGCTACGATCTGACTCCCAAACGGCAGATAGTAATTAACATAATCAATACTGAAATTAATCACCTCGGCTACATGGCCTACGGTTCCTATAACAGCCGTACGGATCGAATAGAGTTAATGTCATATGAATCCATATTGAAACAGGACGATGCACCGGAGATGTATGGTGAGTTTTTCGACCGGGTTCACTACAGAGGTGCCATTGCCCATGAAATCGCCCATGCGGTTTTTCATCACCATTCTCACAACATGTCACCCGGGCCGGCACCGCAAGAGTATCTTGCCCATGCCGTTCAACTCGCATCTCTGCCAAAGGAAAGAAGAAACAAAATTATCAGCAGCAAAGACTCAACATCTTGGGAATCGGGGGATGCCATCAGTGATGTCTATATGGCTCTCGAACCAACCGGATTTGCGGTAAAGTCATATATGCACTTGACCACTACGGAGAATCCCTTGGTGTTTATCGACATTCTTCTCAAGTCTAAATGGTTCTATGTATATATACCCTGATGCCGGTAAGAGAGCTTGATAGAGCATATTTACTAGCATTTTTTATGATAAAGATGGTTTGTGGAATGGGAAATCATTTTAAGAGCAGGCCATCTAATGTTCTAAAAATCTGCCGGTCAGGCACAACTTTGTAACTGTCAGGAAAACTTGGAGAGGTAGAGTCGGTAATGTTGTACTACCAATCCCGCTAGCTAAGCGAGATTGGCAAAGCAGATCTATAATTAAGCAGCTTTTTTATCCTTCGCTTGGTGATCTCTATCCAAGTGAAAATTAATCCAGGATGATGTATCCTTGAGTTCCCATAGTCGCGGTGGCACGAAGGAGCTGGCCAATTCATCGGTTTCGCTGTGTTTTTTCATGCGGTAGTAGGCTCGTACCCAGACGCAGAGCTTGTCTTCGTGGACCTCGCAATAGCCGTTATTGCTGCCACCACAGGCACCGTTTCTGGTGTGTTTTGGACACCCCGATTCCGGACATAGAAAGCCAACGTGCTGGATACCACAATCTCCACAGCTCTGGCAGGAGAGCATGAGTTTTTTAAATGGATCTTCGAGAAAGAGTTTAAGAGCCCAGGATGAATTGGTTTTGTCCAGTGAACTTGATATTTTTTTATAGATTGGTGCTAATTTCGCATTCTTATCAAAGAACCAATCATGAGCAGTACGAAGGAAAAGATAGTGGCAATTATCACCCACTTTGAGTTTGATTTTTTCTTTATATACCTGACCATTTTTTTGTTCATCAGATTTTTTATAGAGATAAAACGATTTCGGATCATTTTCCTGGAATTCTTCGCGATAATCTTCCCAGTTGTGCTCTATCTCATCCATACGGTCAAGCACTTTACCGACGGTATCAAAGCTGTCATGGATGCCACCCAAATGGATACCGTTGTAGCCGATACCTTTGAGTACAACGCCAAGGCGTGCAATACGCTCGATTGCGTGTTTTTTACCCTCGCCACTTTCGTATTCACTCAACACTTTTTGCAGCAGGTTATCAGATACATGTACACCTGGGACCTTGCCGGCATTCATTGGACGAGCGGGTCCTTTACCCAACAGATATAGAGAGGCAAGCACCGGAATATCAACATCATGCTCCTGGTTATAAATCAGCAGCTCTTCATATTTGTCGATGTCATATCCCAGCTGAGTAATGGTGAATGAAGCACCGGCTTCAATTTTTCTTTGTAGCTTTCTATACTGAACAAGAGCCTCCGCCTCGGTATACTTAAACGGAGAGACCGCGCATCCCGTCAGAAATATCTCGGAATGCCCTGTTTTAATAAGACGCATATTCAGATCGTTGAGCATGGATATAAGCACTACGGAATCAAAATCGAAAACAGGAGTTCCCCGGCCTCCGTATCCAAGTCCGGAATAATCACCTGTGAGGGCAAGAATATTTTTCATGCCCATATGCGCCAACTGCAGGGCTCTGCTTTCCATGCCGACACGATTGGTGTCGCGACAGGTGAAGTGCACAATGACATCCAGACCATAATTCTGCATTTCATAGCCAAGAGCATCCGGGCTTAAGGCCGGGTTACCGCCGGGATTATCGGTTATCGATACAGCCGTAATGCGACCGTCCTCAAAGGACTCCTTGGCTATACCCTTGATTTTATCCAATTTTTGACCTGATACTTCGCGACCTGGTACCAGCTCAAGAGTAACAACAAAATTATCCGGGGTTGAAATGTCATCATTAAAATTACGTTTCACAGTTTCCATCCTTGTGTGGTTCAGTAATGCCTGTCTAAATCTTGGGTGGATAGGTCGTTGTAAGATATGCTTTTTAAGTGAATTCCTGGCAAATAAAACAACTGATCTGTCTCAACAAAAAACTCCCACGGCGTAGTATAAGCATTGTTTAGGTGTGCTGGAAGAAAAACATTAAAAATCGAGGGTATTCACTCATCTCGGTAAAATATGCTCCCTTTTTTACATCTATTTTGGGAAAAAATAACACCAGAAATACTTAAAGCAAAAATAATGATATTTGATATGTGGGAATCTTGTGCTAAAAAAGTATTGTTTGCAGGCTGTTACAATGTGGTAGCTATTTTTATGTGCTTGTTTGATTACGCCAAAATTTTAAATAGAAACTCACCTTTTTTCTATGGAAGGGCGAGCCGAGAGCGGGGAGAATTCAGATCATCCTGAATAAATGCGCACACTCTCCCCAATATTCTATCCCACTAATCGTGGGAAGCAAAATAGAGTTTGGCAAAAGCGTCAATGTGCTCCTTGAGCTTCGCGGCGTTTTGAAGGTCGGTGGTCTGTTTGCATTTCATGGCATACACAAGCATCTGATGAAGATGCGTAAGCATTTCCTCGTAGTTTTTGTCATCGGCTTTAATGCGTTGGGTGAGAAAATATTGGCTTACTATTTCCTGGAATTCATTGGCATGTAGTTCTTTGTTCATAATCCAGCGAATATGCTGGTTGCTGTTCTTCCCATCAGCGGGATTGTTGATCTTGTCCATGGATTTTTCAATGGTGGCTACATGTTCTCTGAGCAGGCTGATACGCATCTCATCATCATAGATACCGCAGGGAATTTCACAATGTGAAAATGCAGGAACAGCAATCAGTAGTGTAGCACCCAGCATAAGAATAACTTGCAGCAATATTCTGGACATGGTTTTACCTCCTTGTCGGTTGATTCTGGTAAGAGAAATGGTTGTGACGGAAAATGAGCAGCAAATACATAGTCCAAACCTATTCATCTCATGGAGTACACAGTATGACTCCCTTTCGGAAAAACAAGAAAGGAATAGAGTCCTCTCTCTTTGATGATCTAACACCTGGATTCGGAATGATCTTCTTGATTTCGCCGGCGGTAGCATCTATGCTAAGCAAATAGTTACCGATACAGACACCCTGAAATGCGATGTAAAAAGAATAACCCATAATTCAATCTGCTAACCGATACTTCAGAAAATACATGCGACTGCCGGAACTCTCCCTCGCTTCTGTTCCTTTTTATGTTTCCTTCATCGTAGTTACGACCCTGGGGCTGTTTGTCGGTAGCTTTTGGGCATTCAATGAATTCCATGCATACCGGCAGAGTGTTGCCAACCTGCAAGACAACTATCAAAAGCAATATGAAGGAAGAGTATTTGAGGAATTTGAAAGAATTGTCAATTTTATAGAGTACCAAAGGGCGGAACAGAGCAGCAGGGCAGGAGATAAACTCAGAGAAAAGGTCCAATCCGCCATCTCCATCGCTTCCCATGTTAACAGTTTATACAGCGAGAGTGCTGCTCCTGTACAGTTGCATCATATGGTAGCTGAAATGCTACGACCAATTCGCTGGGATAATGGCCTTGGCTATTATTTTGCTGGCAGTTTATCTACCGGCAAATATGTGCTCCATGCTGACAGGCCCTCGCTTGAAAATGTAGGCTTAGTCCAGCATCAGAACAAAAACTATAGAGAGACAATAGAGGCATTCCTCAAGATCATTGAGGAAAAGGGTGCTGGGATGATCCGTTATAGATGGACCAAACCGGAGTCAACTGCAGATAATTATGAAAAAATTTCCTTTGTCAAAGAGTTCCAGCCCTTTAATTGGTTTATTGGCACCGGTGTATATGTTGATGAGATGGAAAACAGAACGCAACAGGTTGTCCTCAGCCGCCTTCAAAACCTTCAGTTCGGCAAAACCGGAGAATTGATGATCTACAGTGGCGACGGCACCGTTGTTTGCAGTACCAATAGAAAATTATTAGGCAGGTCCTTTGCAGGGCTCGTAAATGATGGCCATTATGGGTTTGCCTCGGCAATTTCAGAATTGCAAAACTCTGGGCGTGGAAGCGGTTTCTACCAGTATTCTGTGGTAGATCGTGGCAAAAAAGGTGAGATGGAACGACTCGGCTACATGGCAGAATATCCAGAATGGAATTGGCTTATAGCCACAAGTATATCGAAAGTGGAAATGAACAAGGCAATCCAAGCAGAGACCGAAACCTATGTTGACATCGCCTTCAAGAATTCCGCCCTTTTTATAATTCTCTTCATTATCGCAGTCTCCTCTCTTTTACTGGTCTCCTTTTTTTATTCACGAAAAATTCGGGGTAGTTTTAATCATTTCACCGAATTTTTTCAGCAGGCAACTGACTTTAGGGCACGGGTGAAGAAAGAGATGTTGGGTTTTCCTGAACTAGAGAAGTTAGGCGAATATGCCAACCGCATGAATGAAGACAGATTGGCCAAAGAAAAAGTTATTCTAAGGGATGAGCGGCGACTTGATACCCTGCTTCAACTTGGATTCATGGAGAGTGGTAGCCTTCGGAAAATGTATGAATTCACCCTGAGACGCCTTGTTGAGATTACCGAGAGCCGGGCTGGCTATTTTCTTACCATTGAAGATGGCAAGCCGGTTCTCCAATCACTGGCCCGCCGTGAAGATGATGTGGCCTTTGGTGTAACCGTGGATCCGGATAAGGGGCCTCCCAAACGTTATGATAAAACTCTTGAACGAATACTCGCCCAAAAAGGTATCGTTTTTCAAACAAATGCCCAGCAGGCTGCCGATCAAACTTTTTTCCCCATTGATGGGGATGTATATCAGCGGGTTGACGTACCGATCTTTGAGAACGAACAGATAGTGGCAATTCTCGGTTTATGTAATAAATCAAAAGCCTATGGTGAAGAGGATGCCCGTCAGGCAACCTTGCTTCTTGAGGGTATGTGGCTGCACAAAAATAAGATAACCAGCAGCAAGGAAATGTTGAAGCTAAGGCAGCTGCTCAAAAACATTACCGACTCAATGCCCTCCATGCTCATTGGTATTGACCAATCTTACCGGGTTATCCAATGGAACCAGAGGGCTGAAGAAAATACCGGCGTTTCTGCGGCGCAGGCAGAAGGATGTTTGTTACATGAGGTTCTACCCAGAATCAAAAGTTATGAGAAAGAAATGCAAAAGGTCATTCAGTATGGCGAGCAAACAGAAATACGCAGGATCCCGAGTGGTACTGAGGAAGAAAAAAGGTATGAAACACTCACAGTCTATCCATTGATTGCCGGCGACATCCAAGGTGCTGTACTGCGTTTCGATGATGTTACCGAGCGGGTGGCCATGGAAGAGATGATGATTCAATCAGAGAAGATGATCTCCGTCGGTGGGCTTGCTGCGGGGCTGGCTCATGAAATCAACAATCCCCTCGCATCCGTCAAACAGAACCTGCAAATGGTGAAAAAAAGACTCCAATCTTCACTTCCTCTAAATCAGCAGGCGGCAGAAAAAGTGGGAGTTGAACTTGAGGATATTCATCGCTACCTGGACGAGCGTGGCATTAATCATATGCTTGATCTCATCGACAACGATTCTGCCAGAGCAGTCAAACTGATCCATAACATGTTGTCATTTAGCAGAAAAAGTGTCTCGGTTTTCAATTACGTCGACATTCGGGAATTGCTCGATAGTGCATTAGCGTTTAGTTTGACCGATTACGACCTGAAGAATAAATATGATTACCGACGGATAAAAATAGAAAAGGATTATCCGGGTAAAATGCGGGAGGTACAATGTGAGCAGAGCAATATCCAACAGGTATTTCTCAATTTGATCATAAATGCAACTCATGCAATGGTAGAAAAAATGCAGGATAGCGAGGAGCCGCCATGTTTGTGTTTGCGCGTTCAGGAAGAAGATGATATTGCCAGAATTGAAATCGAGGACAACGGTACAGGAATACCCCGGAAAAATCTCAAGTCGATTTTCGAGCCTTTTTTTACCACCAAGGAAATGGGTAAAGGAACCGGTCTTGGGCTTTCCATCTCCTATTATATCGTTACCGATCAACACAAAGGATCCTTGCAAGTGAGATCACAACAGGGTAAGGGAAGTTGTTTTGTCGTTCGCCTGCCCTTTGAACAACAGAACAACGAAGAACAGACATCTAGTTAAAGTATCCTGGTTTTGCATAATCGGATGGCAGAGATTTTTGTATTAAAATTATCAGGTTAAAGGATCATGAGTGAACTCATATTAATCAATATTTCCGGTAAAGACCGACGTGGGCTGAATTCCAGATTCAGTTCCCTGATGGCACAATATGATGTCAACATCCTTGATATCGGTCAATCGGTTATCCATGAACATATATCTCTTGGTATCTTGGTTGAAATTCCCGAGGCCGGTGATTTTCCGGCTCTCTATAAGGACATACTCTACGAAGGGCATAATCTTGGTTTAGCGGTGGAGATAAAAGCTGTAGCTCATGACCGTTATGAGTCATGGGTGAAAGCTCAGGGTCAGGAAAGGCGCAAAATAACACTTCTCGGCAAAAAGATTACCGCCCAGCAGATTTCCGGTGTTACCTCGGTGATTTCAGAAAATGGTTTGAACATCGACTCAATATCCAGGTTGACCGGTCGCATTTCCCTGGCCAATCCCCAGCTTAATCCACGAGCCAGCATTCAATTGACAGCAAGCGGAAAGCCGAAAAATATCAAAGAAATGCGTAGAAGTTTCATGGAGATTTCTAGGCAGACCGGCATTGATATCTCATTTCATGTCGATAGTATCTATACCCGCAACAGAAAGTTGGTTGTTTTTGATATGGACTCGACTCTCATCCAGGTGGAGGTAATCGATGAATTGGCCAAGCTGGCTGGAGTTGGCGCCGAGGTTGAAGCTATTACTACGGCAGCCATGCGTGGTGAACTCGATTTCAAGGAAAGCTTTCGTAGGCGGGTTGCTCTGCTCAAAGGGCTGGACGAGCACAAACTCTCCCTTATAACCGACTCGCTACCTCTGGCTGAGGGCACCGAGATTGTGACAAAAACACTGAAGGGACTGGGCTATAAGCTGGGTATCCTATCCGGCGGGTTCACCTTCGTGGGTGAGTATCTCAAAAGGAAACTGGGCTTTGATTACCTCTATGCCAATACTCTTGATATAGCCGATGGGAAAGTTACCGGAGAGGTAGTCGGAGACATCATTGACGGCGAGAAAAAGGCTGAATTGCTGGCGATGATCGCGGAAAAGGAAAACATTCATCTTGACCAGACCATTGCCGTTGGTGATGGCGCCAATGATCTGCCCATGATCAGCCTGGCTGGGCTCGGTGTTGCTTTTCACGCCAAACCGGTAGTCAGGGAAAAAGCGGGCAATACCATCACCAGTGTTGGCCTGGACGGTCTACTCTACCTGATCGGCATTCATGATCGGGAAATACGTCAGGAAGAAGAAACGCTCCAGGTTGATCTGGACCAGGAGCGTTAGCTCTGAGAGCCTCTATTTCTTGGTTGGTGTTGATCGCAGGATCAGGCAAAGGCGTAGAATGGCCTGATAGGTATCCCAATCTTTGGTAGCAAGAAGAGCTTGTTTAGTGAAGGCTATTTCATTTTTCAGCATTGGTTCCTCCTTTGGTCCTGATTGAAGGTTCGCAAGCTAAAAAGCCCCGAACCAAAAAGGTTGATCCGGGGGCCCTGATTTCACCACAGATACAAGATTTCGACCTTTTTCCGCGAAGGTCAGTCAAATGAGTTTGAGGCAGGTCTTCTGACTTCCGGATCATCCCTTACCTGCGCCTTCCCGGCCATTCGGCCAGTGGCAAATGCAGGTTCAGTTCCCGGTCACAGCGGCGGGCCCGTTTCCGAATTACACGGAATTCCCTATTATGTCGTTTCGACACCTCTAAATTCCGACCATACCATAGCTTAAATTTGCGGTCAATTAGTATGTTTGTGTTTTTTAGGATACTCCATGTGGTATCTTCTTAGTTGAAAATCTCTAAGTACGGAGCAGCTTCACCTTGCAAAATTACAATTTAGACGTATATTCAGAGGTCTTTTGGCAGGAGATAGACCAAGTTCACGTGAATTGTTGCTGAAAGCGATAACTTGTATAGGCAGGATATTGCCTCATTTTTCATCAGCAGAGCTTTGAGCACAGCAAAAGTAGGCAAGAGGAAAGCGACAGACATTGGCTTTGAACTTGCAAAGCTTATTATGTCTTTAGCGAGAATGAAACTATGTGGATCGTGAATAAAGTACACAAAAATTTACGAGGTTTGTAGAGTATGAAACAAAACGTGTTGGCGGAACTGGTCGAAATTGTCGGTAGTGCCAATGTGTCGGAGGCTGCAAGCGATAGAATCACGCATTCCTACGATGCCACTAAAGAACAGTTTTTACCAGATGTGGTCGTCTATGCTGAGAACAGCGAGCAGGTCAGTAAAATTGCCAGGTTGGCCAATACCAGAAAAATACCACTTCTGCCACGAGGAGCCGGCTCCGGGTTCACCGGTGGTACCCTTCCCATACGAGGTGGTATTGTCTTGGTGCTTACCAGAATGAACCGAATTCTGCAGATTGATAGCGACAATCTGACGGCGGTGGTGCAGCCGGGTGTAGTGACCGCGGATCTGCAAAAAGAGGTGGAGAAACAAGGACTCTTTTATCCACCAGATCCTGCCTCCAAGGATTTTTCGACCCTCGGCGGTAATGTCGCAGAGTGTGCCGGAGGTCCAAGATGCGTTAAATATGGAGTGACCAAAGATTTTATCATGGGGCTAGAGGTGGTTACACCTCAGGGAGATATCATCCGAACCGGCGGCCAAACGTTAAAAAATGTGGTGGGCTATGATCTTACCAAACTGATCGTAGGATCTGAAGGTACACTTGGAATAATTACCGAAATTACCTTGAAATTGGTACCTAAACCCGAAGCCAAGAAAACCATGCTGGTTCAGTTTGAAACCATCGAAGGTGCAGCTCAGGCAGTTTCCGCCATTATTCGGGAGAAAATCATACCGACAACCCTTGAGTTTATGGATGCTGCAACAATAGACTGCATCAGGTCTATTTCGCCAATAGCCCTGCCGGCAACATGCAACGCTTTGCTGATAATTGAAGTGGATGGAGATCCGGAACTTATCGAGAAACAGGCAAAGAGGATTATGACCGTTATTGAACCGCTTGGCATAGTCGAGGTCAAGGTTGCCGAAACCTCAACGGAGTCGGAAAAGATATGGCAGGTTCGCCGCAATGTCAGTCCCAGTCTGCGAAAAGTTAATCCCGATAAATTTAATGAAGATATTGTGGTACCGCGCTCAAAGGTTCCCGATATGATCCGGGCCTTAGAGAAGTTGTCTAAAGATTATAATGTGCCAATTGTTAATTTTGGTCATGCTGGAGATGGCAATATCCATGTCAATGTCATGGTGGATTTGCGCGAGCCAGAGATGGAGGAGAAAGTTCACGAAGTGATGGAAAAAATCTTTGCAACGGCGGTGGGGTTGAAGGGGTCTCTCAGCGGTGAGCATGGTATTGGTACATCAAAAGCACGTTATCTTTCAATGGAGCTCGACTCCGCCACCATTTCCTATATGCAGGCAGTCAAAAATGCATTTGACCCGAATAATATATTAAATCCCGGCAAGATTTTTACGGCCGATCGGGAAGAGCAGATTAGTAGCGAATAGAGATGAGCAGCAACAAAAAACTGATAGATCTGGAAGAGCAAATTCGCCAGTGTGTAAAATGCGGTGTTTGCCAGGCACATTGTCCGGCATACCGGGAGAATAGAAGAGAAGGAGATGTGGCCAGGGGAAAAATCGCCCTGGCGGCTTCACTGCTTGATGGCGAAGTTGGCCTGGAGAAGAGCCTGGAAGATGACATCAGCATGTGTCTGATGTGCGGCTCTTGTGTTAATAAATGTCCAAACAGTGTTGCAACACCTGAAATTGTTGGAGCCATTCGTCGGGAAGTTACTGCGAACAAAGGACTTTCTTTGTTTGGTAAATCCTTGGCCACGGTTATCAATTCTCCCGCATTGTTGAAAACACTCACCAAAGGAGGAGCATTTCTCTCTCCCCTGGTGTTAAAAAAGGTTCCGCAGTCAAGTGGCTTGCGCCTGCGTTTTCCAGCACCTCTCATGAAGAATAGAACGGTGCCAAAGCTGCCATTTCGTAACCTCTTTAATCTGGTTCCTGAATTCATTAAGGGTGTTGCTAATAAACCTACAGTTGGTTTTTTTGCAGGGTGTTCCATAACCTACGTCTTTCCGGCAATTGGCAAAACCATGATCGATATACTGGTGAACATGGGCTATTCCGTTCACGTTCCCAAATCTCAGGGATGTTGCGGTATCCCGGCACTCTCCGCAGGAGCTGGTAGTATTGTCGAAGAACTGGCAGGTAGGAATAGCACAGCCTTCGGAAAATACGACAAAGAACATATCATCACCGCCTGTGCATCATGCAACGGTGGCATCGGTGAGTATTATCAGACGATGCATGAAAATGATCAAAATTTCACAGATAAAGTCATCGATTTCACCGTCTTTCTGAAGCAAAACGGCATGGTGGAAAAGCTTGGAGCCATGAAGCGGTGGTCGGAACGGGTAAAGGTTACCTACCATGATCCATGCCATCTGAAAACCCAGGGTATCACCGCAGAACCCCGGGACCTGCTACAGGCCTTACCAAATGTCGATTTTGTGGAGATGGAAAACGCCTCGCTCTGTTGTGGACTGGGTGGTACATTTTCCGCTTACCACTATGAGTGCAGCAAGGCGATCGGTGCAAAAAAAATCCCTGGATTACAAGAAAGTGGTGCCCAACAAATAGCCACGGCCTGCCCGGGGTGCATAATCCAGCTTCAGGACATAATCAACCACGCTGGACTCGAAGTGAAAGCCGTTCACCTTCTCGATCTGATCAGGGAAGCCTTGGCTAAGGAATAGGCCAAGACAGCCGTATTCCCATGGAGTAGGAATAAGGCTGCCTTGAGTATAGATCCATCTTCAGTTTACTAAAACGTGACTTCCTTAAAGGCTTTATCAGGAAAGAAACAGTAGGGACATGCCGATGGCGGCGAATCACCATAGTGGACGTAGCCACAGATGCGGCAGCGCCAAGTTTTTCCAGTATTAGGCGGAGTCTGGGCATCCAGGGGATCGTGCTCCCGGTGGAGGGCGAGATCCTCCAGTTTCGGCAGGCTGGGAGTATATTTTTTCATGAGATGATCGGAGAGAATCAGGCGTTGGATCTCACTGGTTCCCTCGTATATCCTTAGCAGCCTGACATCCCGCAGTATTTTCTCAATGGGAAACATCTTGGTGTAGCCATAGCCGCCAAATATCTGCAGTGCTTCATTGACCACCTCCAGAGCGGCTTCCGAGGCATACATCTTCGCTGTGGAAGCGCTCACCGTGTTATCCAGTCCTTGGTCGGAGTCCCAGGCAGCCTTCAGAGTAAGCAGGCGTGAAGTCTCTATTTTTTGAAACATTTCCGCCAGCTTAAACTGTATTGCCTGAAAATTAACGATGGGTGCTCCAAAGGCTTGGCGTTTCTTGACATAATCAAGTGAGTATTCCAAGGCGGCTCTGGCAGCACCTACCCCAAACGAGCCGATGATTGGCCGCGTTCTGGCAAAAGTCTTCATGGCCAGAACGAACCCCTCTCCTGGCAGAGCAATGACATTTTCCTTTGGCACACGGACATCCTTGAAATGAATGCCTACCGTGTTTGAACAACGCTGGCCCATTTTGGGTATATGGCGACCGGCAGTGACGCCAGGCCACGCTGTTTCAATAAAGAAAGCGCAAATTCCTTTGTGTCGCGATTTTGGGTCGACGGTGGCGAATACAGAGAGATAATCTGCTATGCCGCCGTTGGTAATCCAATATTTTGTGCCGTTGAGAATATAATCCTCACCGTCTTGGGCGGCCTGGCAGCGGATACCGGCAACATCAGAGCCCATGGTCGGTTCCGAAGTGGCAAATGCTGCAAGCTTATTGTCTTTGGCGATTTGATTAAGGTATTTTTGTTTGGCATCTTCATTTTCTGAAAGCAGCAGCGGTTCCATTCCCAGGGAGCTGTCGAAAATTGAAGTGGCCAGCCCCGAGCAGGCCGCAGCAATCTCTTCAGTAATAATTGCCGATTCGATCAAGCCAAGCCCCCGGCCCCCATACTTTTTGGGGATGTCAGCGCCAACGAAGCCAGCCTGGAAAGCTTTGTTGATAATTTCCCGAGGAATTTCATCTTTTTCATCATAGTACCAGGCAACCGGCAGGACTTCTTTGAGGGCGAATTCCCGAGCTTGCTCTTGTATTTTCAGCTGTTCCGGGGTGAGATGAAAGTTGAGCATAGTGTCTCCTGTCAGTTAGATTGGTAGAGAGAATGAGAAAACGGCCAGTGGTTTGTAGTAATAGTTATCAAAAAAACAGCGTAGCCGAAGATTGCCACGCTGGCAAGCAAATATGGCAACATTGTAAAAACCCTTGAGCAACCGGATTCGCCAAGACAAAATCAATTGCTTACCGAGTTCGGAACTTCGGCTTTGGTGGTTTTTACGAAACCGACAAATATAATGTGGCCAGATTTCTATGTTGGCACACTTTGACAGTCTGATTACAATTGCTTGTCATATTTGACTTATCGTTGCTATAGTGCCACAATTGGTTGATAAAATGCGGTTTGAAACTTCCTTAATTCCACCTGAGAGCAATGACCAAATCCATACTCATAGTCGATGATCACCCCATGATCAGCCATGGCCTGAAAAGCATTATCAGTAAACACGCATCTTACAGGGTCATTGGTGAGGCAAATGACGGGAGAAGCTGCCTGAAGCTTATCGAGCAGAATAAACCGGATGTTGCTATTGTAGATATTACCCTCAAGGATGGTGACGGCATCAGCCTCGTCGTGAAAATCAGGGAGATTGCTGCAGAAACAAAAATTATCATGTACACCATGCACAGCAGCAAAGAATATGTTGGCAGAGCCTTTGTTGCCGGTGCCTTTGCCTATGTCCTTAAAAGTGATAAAATAGAGGACATTTTGACAGCAATCGATGCTGTGCTCCAGGGCAGGATTTATTTAAGCAATTCCTTACCGCAGGAAATACTCAGCGAACTAATGGGTAAGAGAAATAGTGGTGAAAACAGCATGGATACGCTTACTCCGAGGGAATATGAAATAGCTTCACTTATTTCCCAGGGCAGAACGCCCCAGCAAATTGGTGAGCTTCTGTGTATCAGCCCGAAAACAGTTAGGGTGCACCGCACCAACCTGATGCATAAACTATCATGCAGTCATATTCATGAGCTGCTGCTACAACTCCACCACTATTTTCCACGCTAGCAACCTTCTTTTTTTCTGGCATAGCGGATCAATAACCCACCAATCTAGTCATCCGGCTTAGGCTATTTTATGACAATAGCCTATTGTCTTACTGCGGGTGAACATCGTATCATACATCATGTTGTAGTATTCGGTTTACTGATGTCAAAATCAGCTACAGTTAGGACATAGTTAACCAGCTATAAATCAAGCTTGAAAAGGGCAATCCCTTCAAAAGGAGGGTTACGCAAAACCACCGGCCTACGTCGCATTACAACGATAGGGCAGCGGAGTTACCTGGCTGAGGCGTATCTCCAGATACATACTCAAGCAGGTTGAGGGGAAAGGAAAAAATATTGGAGATACTGCCATGATTAAAACCGAATGTTCAACTCAGAGACCAGCACGGGCGATGTGTTTTAAACTCTCTCGCGCCTCGTTAGTACTTGAGTATTCTGAACAGATAGGTCCGATTGTCTGGCAGAACTACTGAGATGCAAAGAAGAGAGGTAGCGCAATGGCCGTCAATTTCTATAGACTTATTTTGTTATTATTATTTCTTTCAGTTGGTTATCTGTTGTCAGCGGAAGGAGAGATCAATCAGAATGTTTTGTTGACTGGGGGAAATGACAATGTAGTTCACGACCAGCTCATAAACTCTGATATAGACTGAAGCAATACATTTGACCATAATGGCCAATACTGCAGTCAGCATTGACTTGAAAAAGTTCAGTATCGTAAAAGATAGGAACTAAATAGTTTAGCCGGTTTATTAACAGAATTTTAAGAATTAGATATATGCTTGAATGCGGCAGGGGAGCCGCCCAACCCGTCATTTATCGAGGGTTGGGCGGTTATTTTTTTTAGCTCTTGTCCATATTATGAAATCTTCTGGGGTTTGCAGACATTTTCTGCTTTTGCTGCGCTCCTGCCGCAGCCCTGACAGAAATGAGTAGCCGGCTGGATCAGCTTGATATATGCTTGAGGATCTTTTAAATGAAGTTCTTCATCCACATGGGCGCAGAGGGTTTTTTGTTCATTGTCACTCATTGCTTACCTCCTATTAAATTTGCTATTCTTGCTATATAGTGTGATTCTTAAGTAATCAAATAGTCTTCATAGTTGAAGACGTAGATTAAATGGTAGACACGTGAACAGGTGTGTCAAGCAGGGCCTGTACTCAGTACTGTATTTGATCAAACTCGATGATTGCCTGCGTTTTTATTGAGTTGAAAAACTATTCGATTATGAGCTGATCGGGGATATCTATTCCCTGTTCTCGAAAAAAACGGGCCGCACCAGGATGGAGTGGGATAGGTAATCCGGATATGGCGTTCTGCAAGGTCATGGCGCGGGTTGCCTGGTGGATATTATTGAGGAAATCTAGATTATTGTAGATGGTTTTAACAATTTTGTAGACCGCTTCATCATCGACATCATAACGTACAGCCATAAAATTAGGTTGAGCTATTGTACGTATTGTCTGATCCTGCAGTGGATAGGTGCCTGCAGGTATATCATATTCACTCCAGAGCCCATAGCCTTGGTTAATGCGCTCAAGTTGTTCCAAAGTGCATTCCAAGACCGTGATATCTTTTCCCAGAGCGGTAAAGGCACGAGCAACGGCACTTGCCGGTGGACCTGCCGGTATATTAATGCCAGCAACTGACCCATTCATGAGGGCTTCAGCGCTCTCTCCATAGCCAAGATGGACGAGCTGGAAATCCCTCTCCGGAGTGAAGCCGAGCCGTTTAAGAATATGGCGACCGGATCCTTCAGTTCCTGAATTTTCCTCTCCTATGGAAAATCTCCTGCCGATCAAGAGTTCCATATCACTGAGATTTCCACTGCGGACCAGATCCGATTGGATGGTAAAATGTTCGACGTTGCGCCAGAGCATGGTAACCGAACGCAGAAATTTTTTTGGTCCGGTGTCGGTAAAAGCTCCTTTGCCATTCCAGGCCCAGGCACCATAGAGGCCCTGTAAGATGGCAAACTGCGCCTCATTATTGCCAAGAAGTCGAATGTTTTCACCGGAACCGGCTGAACTGATTGCCGATAGTGAGATCTTATCCTTCGGTTCAAGCTTGATCTTGGTCAGGGTGGCAACGGCAACCCCAACCGGATAATACGTTCCACCCGTGGTGGCGGTGGTGAAAGTATAATTTCCCTCACTTTTTGACATTAATGGAGTGGCAAGGCAGAACAAAACAGCAATAACCGGCAGGAGCAGGGAATGGGAGGGGACACTGCCTCTACGGTCGACATGCCCTTTAAAGATCATTATTTTCATTTTCCTGAAGAAAGTTTTTGCGGGATATTCCATGGTTTTTCATCTTCTGATTGAGGGTGCGCCGGGGTAGTTCAAGTTCTTCGAGTACCGCACTGACATTTCCCCGATGACGTTTCAATGAGTATTCAATTACACAACGCTCAAAGTTGGCGGCTTGATCGGCAAGTGAGAAAAATTCGGATTGTTTCTCCAGGGAACTATGCTGAAGGATATGTCTAACCCGCTGTTGTGGCGGCAGGGAAGAGAGAATATAACGCTCAGCAGCGTTTTTTAACTCACGAACATTACCTGGCCAGTTGTGGGTCATCATCAACCGAATGTTGTCATTGTCCAAAGGTGGCGTATCCCGTTCATAGCGTTCCGCTGCCTGAAGACAGTAGTACTCAAAAAGTAAGATGATATCACTGCCACGCTGACGCAGCGGTGGAATCTTGATTTCGGCGACATTGAGGCGATAGTAGAGATCCTGACGAAAGCTTCCATCCGCACATGCCTGGCGCGGATCACCATTGGTGGCGCTGATGATTCGAATATCAATGGGAATTGCCTTGTTACTGCCTAGGCGCTCTATTTCTCTTTCCTGGAGTACGCGCAGTACTTTCACCTGCAGATTTGGCGGCATGGCATTTACTTCATCGAGAAAAAGGGTACCGCCGTTGGCTTTTTCAAACTTGCCGATGCGCCGCCCTTGGGCACCGGTGAAGGCTCCTGGCTCGTGACCGAACAATTCACTCTCAAATAACGTCTCCGGTATGGCACCACAATTTATGGCCACAAAATTTTCTTTGCCTCTTCCGCTTATTTCATGGAGGCAGCGGGCAACCACTTCTTTTCCTGAACCGGTTTCGCCAACCAAAAATACACTGGCATCCGTTGGTCCAAGGTCCTGGATTTCCTGATGTAGAAACTGGATGGGCTCACTATTGCCAAGCAACTTTTTTTCCAGGCCGGTCGACTGATCGAGCTTGCTTTTCAATGCTCTGTTTTCCAGAATAAGGCGTCTTTTTTCTCCGGCCCGGCGGATGGTTTCCAAGAGTATTTCCGGTTCGAAGGGCTTTTCAATGAAGTCATAAGCGCCGCTACGCATGGCCGAGACAGCCATAGGAATATCACCATGGGCAGTGATAAAAACAACCGGGATTTGGTAATCTATCGCCAAAGCTTTTTCCATCAGTTCAATGCCATCCATGCCAGGCATACGGATATCGGTCACCAGTACCCCGTCAAAATCAACGGAGAGATGCGGTAAAACCGCATCGGCCTGGTCAAAACTTTCTACTTCATAGTCACTGAGACTGAGCCACTGAGCAATGGACACCCTCATGCTCTCTTCATCATCGACTACGAACACCTTCTCCACCCTGGTTGACATACATTCACTCCTGACCTGCTTGCGGCAGCTCCACTATAAATTGGGCACCACCTGCCTGAAGATTTTCAGCTCGAATACTTCCGTCCATGTCCTCAACAATACCATAGGCAATTGACAGACCCAGCCCCAACCCTTTGCCGATTTCCTTGGTGGTAAAAAAAGGATCAAACAGCGAGTCCATAACCTCGTCCGATATACCAGCACCACTGTCTGAAACTGTTAATATGGCTTTTTCATTGGTTGTTTGCAGCAAAACCTTAATAGTTTTGGACGATGCCTGTTGCACGGCATCGAGACTGTTGTGCAGGAGATTACTCAGTACTTGCTCGAGCTGCAAGCTGTCGCCGCGGATCGAAACACGGCAATTCCTGTCCACTTCCGTGCTAAGTGCTACTCCCGCTTTACTGCATTGAGGTTCCAATTGACGAACAACATTGTAGATCAACGCGCCAAGTTCAATAGTTACCACCTTTCCTTTTCTCTTTCTGGCAAAGGTTTTTAGTTGTCCAGTTATTTTTCCCATACGGTCAGTGAGGCCGGCAATAAAGTCGAGGTTCTCGTTTACCTTGTCTACCTCATTGCGCTCAAGCAGTATTCGGCAACTGGCCACAAAAGTACGTATGGCTGTGACAGGCTGATTGAGTTCGTGAGCGATAGCAGCAGACATGCGGCCCAGGGCAGCAAGTTTATCTGCTTGAACGAGTTCTCTTTGGGTTTGGCGCAGATCGTTTTCTGTTAGCTGGTGTTTGGCAATTTCCAGTCTAAGCCGCTCGTTGATTTCACCAACGGCTTGGGCTCTTTTGGCTTCCTGACGGGAGATGAGTTTCTGTCTTCTCTCCCGAATGTAGAGAAATGTTAATAACAAAAACGAAGAGAGAATAGTTGCGACGATAATAGCCAAAGCTTTGTTGTTTTTGACGGCTTCAAGACTCGAGAGATAATGTATTCGCCAGCCGTATTCAGGTAGTTGTAAGGCATTTTCGAGATATCTGGTGGTATCAAGCTGAAGGATATTATAATTTCTGACGCTGTGTCTCTCCAGTTGCAAGGTAGGGAGAGGGAGGTTGAGGTATTTTACCGCTTGCAGCCTCTGCGTAGTATGATCGGGTAATTCTCGTAGAGATGTATATTTCCATTCCTGATTACTGGTAAGAAAAATTACGCCGAAGGCATCGCTGACAATGACCGCTTCGCCACTCTTTTTCCAGGTTTCCTGCATTGCTTCCAGGTTGATCTTGACGACGATAACTCCCAGAAAGGATCCCTTATCCTTTACTGGATAGGATAGAAAAAAACCGGGTTGACGGGTTTGGAGGCCGACGGCGTAGTAGCCGCCGGTTTGCCCCGACCTGGCATCGGTGAAATAGGGCCGGAAGCTATAATTGTGGCCAAGCAGGCTTTGTGGTGTTCGCCAGTTGCTGGTGGCGACAGTGGTGCCGCCCTGATCGAGGACATAGATCAATGCTCCCGAAGCCCGGGCGAAATCCTCGAGGTGGGGATTAACCCTGATTGCAGGAATATTGTTCTGGAGCAGGTCAATAATTTTATCATTTCTTGCCAGGACGTAAGGCAGGTGACGATGTTTCTCCATGGTGTTCCGCAGGGTGGTTGCATAGAGATTTAGCCGTAACTCACCCGTAGAGGCAAGCTGATCGAGTGTTCTTTTTTCGGTGAGTTCGGCAATTTGCCAGATCGAGATGGAGAGTATGGAAACGGTCAGCAAAACAGCAAAAGTTTTGCTTTTAATCACATGGTAAAACTTCTGGTAAGGCTCTGATCTACCTGGACTTCTCATTGGATGCAGTTATGATCATACGCTACTGAATGAATTTACCATCCCGGTAAAAGAGATATCAAATCGACTTACGGACAAGTAGACTGGCATTGGCTATATAGGCTGATTCTTCTTGTAAATTTGAGAGAAAGTCAAGAGCTTTACTCTTATCCCACTTTTCTACCCCGATCTTTTTACAGATATCCTCAGTCAGTTCCGTGACCATGGCAATGCGGATGCGGCGGGTTTTGGTCATCATGGCCAGGGCTGTACCACCGTTACCCTGATAATTCTCTGTAAGTTTGGCAAATGCCCTTGAAAAATCACCAAGCTCAAACCAGGGAAGAAAGGTGGTTGAGCCGATGTCATCTCGACATTCACTGAAGATGAGCAGTAGCCCGCCGTCTTCAACAAACATCGCACTGTTATGAATAGCCTTATGGCTTTGGATGAAGTTGATGTCTTTGGGAAAGCCACCGCAGGAGGCTACTACCACAGGAAATTGGTGAGAGGCTGATTCACAGAGACTGCCGTGGTAGCGGCAGGCTTCCAGGTAAGTTTCTCTGGTGGAGCCAATGAGGAAATCACAGACATCACCGTGCGAATTCATTATTCCGTGGATAGCAAGATCGGATTCCTTGCAATCGGCGATTTCGAAGAGGTCGTCGGCAAGGGGGTTGTCTGCCAGTACACCGGGCTGACAACCGATACTCAACTCGGCTGTGTTCCGGTCAAGATAGAGTCCATGGTTGGCATAAATCGCCTCGCGTTCACCACAGCCGGGAAAGATGAGTTTTCTTCCTCCTCCATAGCCGGCAAAATAGTGATGGCAGATAGGGCCAATTGTGATAACGCAGGAAGCATCCAGGATATCCTGACGTATGCGGATTGGCGTACCTTTGGAGGTTGTACCGAGATCTTTGAAGCATTCGCCCTGGGTACAATCATGATGGATGAAGGTGAACTTATTATAGGTCTCTCCGTAACATTGATAGCTTTCTTCATCGCTTTGACGCGGGTGGGTGCCATAGGCGATGATGAAACAAAGCCTCTCAGCCAAGGTACCAAATTTTATTAAGGTCTCGGTCAATATCGGCAGGTAGGTGCCATATCCACAAACTCGAGTCTTATCGGCTACAATGACAACCGGAGCGCTAAGATCGGGCTGTCTCTCGTGAAGTGCATCATCAAGTATTTGTGAAAAGCGTTCCGGATTCATGACAGCTTCAGGCTCACGAATAACTAGAAACGAAGTGCTGTCCGGCAGATCTGCCGGTAAAGATGTATTGCCGTAGGGGATGCTGACGTTCATTACCAGTAATAGTTACTTGTTGTTATCGCATTGAGAAATCAGCACCCATATCGATGCCAAGCTCACAGGCCTTGATGTTCATCTCGAGAAAGTCCCTTGGTACCCGGGCCTTGACGGCAGCGATCAGCGAGTCCGGCTTGATCATCTCGGTCAAGCCCACCAGGGCACCCAATACACAGATGTTAAAGACGATGGGCTTGCCGATCTGCTCCATGACCTGCTCATACATGGGCAGCTCCAGCTGCTTGGCATCCACCTTGGTGGCCTGCTCGACAAAGCGTGAGTCGGTGAGCAAAATACCACCCGGCCTGATAATCGGGGCAAAGCTGGTATAGGCCGCCTGGGTCAGGCAGACCAGGATGTTGGGTTGGGTAACTCCTGGAAAATCAATCTCATCATGGCTGAGGATGACATCGCTTCTGGTCGCCCCGCCCCGGGCGGCAGCACCGTAGCTCTGCGACTGGGTGGCGTTCATGCCCTCATGAATGACCGCCGCCTCGGCCAGGATAATGGCGGCGGTGATTACCCCCTGACCGCCGGAGCCGGAAAAAACAACACGTGTCCGTTTCATCGCGCACCCCCCATGGCCTTGTCGACCAGTTTATCATACTCTTCACAGTATTCGCCGCGTTCCTCTTCAACGAAGATTCCCCGCGGGATGAGATCAGGGTTCTTCTCCAGGGCCTTGGAACCGAGCTTGGCGGTGGTGTCTTTGTAGAGCTCCAGCATATCCGGGGCATCGCCCTCCTTGTTCTTGCGACCATAATGGGTAGGACACTGGGAGAGAATTTCCACCACGGAAAAACCTTTATGCATGATCGCTTTTTTAAGATAGAGGGTCGATTCCTTGGCATGATAGGTGGTCGATCTGGCCACAAAGGAAGCACCGGCAGCCTTGGCCAGCTTGACCACGTCGAACTCCTGGTCGATGGTCAGAAACGGCGCCGTGGTCGCCCGTTTACCACAGCCGGACAGGGGCGAGAACTGGCCGCCGGTCATGCCGTAGATCCGGTTGTTCATGACAATGGCGGTAATGTTAATGTTTCTTCTAGCCGCATGGATGAAATGATTGCCGCCGATGGCCAGAGCATCACCATCACCCATGGGTACCAGCAGATTAAGCGCCGGCTTGGCCAGCTTCACCCCGGTGGCAAAGGCCAGGGCCCGGCCATGCAAAGTGTGCAGGGAGTGGAAGTCGACATAGCCGGAGATCCTGGCCGAGCAGCCGATCCCCGAGGTCATGACGATATCGTTTTTCGCCAGGCCCAGCTCTTCAACCGCGTGCAGCAGCGAGCTCAGCACGATGCCGTGGCCGCAGCCGGGACACCAGATATGCGGAAAGAACCGCTGTCTGAGATAATCTTTGATAGCCATGTCTATACTCCTCTGCCCTGGATAACCCGCAGGAGCTGTTTAATATCGGTCGGGGTGATCAACTCGCCGTCGATCCTGTTGGCCAGGAAGACATTTTCCGGATGATCAACCGCACTCTTCACCTGAGCCAGAACTTGACCCATGTTCATCTCCACCACGATGACCGCCTTGGCCCCGCTGCACTTCTCACGGATCATGGCGGTGGGGAAGGGCCAGATGGACTGGAGCTCGAGCACGCCTATTTTCTCGCCGCGCTTGCGCCGGTTTTTAGCCAGATGGATGGCCGATCTGGCCGAAGAGCCGTAGGAGACCATGACATAATCGGCATCTTCTAAGAAATGTTCCTTGTGCCGGGTGATGGAATGGACGTTGTTTTCGATCTTATCGACGATATGATGGAGCAGTTCGTTGACCACCCGGGGATTGTTCGAAGGAAAACCCCACATGTCATGGAACAGACCGGTGACATTATAGCGGTGGACGTCGCCGAAGTCAGACATGGGCAGCCGGCCGTCTTCCCGGGGCAGGTAGGGGTGATAGTCCACACCCTTGCCCACCGAAGTGCGCAGCCGGTCAACAATAGGCAGCGCACCTTCTTCGGGGATAACCAGTTTCTCGCGCATATGACCGATGGCCTCATCGAGCAAAAGGATGACCGGCGTACGGTAGGTTTCGGCCAGGTTGAAAGCATCCACGGTGATGGCAAAGACATCCTGATGGTTCGAGGCGGTCAGGGCGATGATTCCATGATCACCGTGGGTGCCCCAGCGTGCCTGGTTGACATCGCCCTGGCTGACATGAGTGGGATTACCGGTGGATGGGCCGCCCCGCTGGACATTGGCGATAACGCAGGGAATCTCCGCCATGCAGGCGTAGCCGATGGCCTCCTGTTTAAGCGAAAACCCTGGCCCGGAGGTGGCGGTCATGACCTTCTTACCGGTGAGTGACGCTCCGATGATGGCGCACATGGAGGCGATCTCATCCTCCATCTGGATGAATTTGCCACCTGCCCTTGGCAGTCTGCCGGAGAGTGATTCGGCGATCTCCGTGGAGGGGGTGATGGGGTAGCCGGCATAGAAGTTGAGCCCGGCATACAGGGCTCCTTCGACACAGGCTTCGTTGCCCTGGACAAAGCGGATATTATTTTTCATGATCGCCTCCCTCACCCTTTTCGGTGATGACCTCGATGGCGAGGTCGGGACACCGTAGTTCACACATTTTACAGCAGATGCAGTCCTCCGGCCGGACGGCAATACACCTGTCCTGGCGATCAAGTTCCAACACCTGGGTCGGACAGAACTTGATGCAGATGCCGCAGCCCTTACACCAGTCACCGTTGATAACCAGCTCTTTTAGTTTCTGCTTGGCCATTAAAGTCCTCTTCGTGGGTACACTCTCTAGAGATAAAAAATCCCTGTTAATCAGTTCATCCGATGTTGCTTGTTCGGTATTTCGAACCATGCAAAACATCCTGCTAGAGGCAACAAGCAGATAAACGCGAATAATATCTGGCTAGTCCTATGGCAATCTTTGTGCCTAAAATAATTGTATACCAAAAAAAAGTACAATTCACTAGTAGAGTATTATTCATGTGTAATTCCAAAGAGTAATGTCCAAAGTAGGGTTAACTCTTAACTTTCTTCCGTTGAGTCTTTGAAGGAGAAATTTGAGTAAATGATCAAATGTGGCGGGCTGAGAGGAGGTTGGTTGCTAAAATGTGAAATGATTACTTTGTCTTGCTGTTGTATTTGAGTATTTGGTCAAATTCACCCACTCCTGTGTCGCCTTTACCCTAAAATTATGGAGACGGAAAGAGCAGGTGAGTGAATACCAAATTCTCTTTTATTGATCAATATCCTTCTGAGCGCGTTGGCGGAGTTGCTTGGCGACATCGCCGCCGCGATAGGAAAGGATGGGGACCGGGCAGCGGCGGAACATCCGCTCAGCCACCGAACCGGTGAAGATATGGCGCAGCTCCCGGGTCTTTGTGCCCATGATCACCAGGTCGACCTTTTCATCGAGCACCAGACGCAGCAGTTCCATGGCCGGATCTCCGGCCAGCAGCTTGTAATCGTAGGCATCATCGGCCATGCCCAGCCGCTCAACCATCCCCTCGAACAGGGCAATCCGTTCTTCTTGAATGGTCGCCACATACTTGTCACCGTCGATCTTGTAGCCATGACTGGAAATCTTCTCCACCGCCTCCAGGCTCTTCTCGCTGATCACGTTGACAATCAGCAGTTTCGCCCCATACGGTTTGGCCAGCCGCAGAGCATAGTCGAGAATGGACTCGGAATAGCTGGAAAAGGCAATGGGCACCAGTATCTTCTTGAGCATGACGCTACCTCTTTTGAGCTCAGGCGGCCTCGGCCTGGGCGGATTGATTTTTGCTGATCCGGCCGCGCTGCAGACGATAGATCACCCCAAAGAGCAGCACCGCCGGAATAAACATCAGTTGCTTGGGCGGCCGCTCCGCCTCCAGCTGCACACTGAGGATCTCCTGGTCAAAGTCAACACCCGCTTTTTCAGCGGGACTGGCGAACATGACGTTGTCAACGATGGTCTTGCCCTCATCGACCCGGGTCTCAAAACCCATGCCCTCGATCCGGGCGGCGCCATCCTCCTCATCGCCCACCGGCAGCATCAGCGTCTTGGTATAGCTGTTGCCGTGAAAGTCCATACCCTCCACCATAATCATCATCTGGGAGCCGGGCGCCATGTTCCCGGCAATATCAGCGATCTCGGTGGCTGGCTTATCCACCAGCGGCGCATACACCTTATCCCAGAAAAATCCGGGCCGGAGCAGCAGAAAGGCGATGAACAGCATGGCCACTGTCTCCCAGATCCGGTTATTGGTGAGCATGAAGCCTTGCGTGGCCGCAGCGAAAATCAGCATGGCGGATACCGAGGCGATAATTACGATGACCAGATGGAACCAGTTCTGGATGCCGATCATCAACAGCTCATTGTTAAAAATGAAGATAAAGGGCAGAATCGCCGTACGGATATCATAGCCGAAACCCTGAATACCGGTGCGGATCGGATCACCCCCGGAAATACCCGCCGCCGCAAAGGCGGCCAGCCCCACCGGCGGTGTATCATCGGCGAGGATCCCGAAGTAGAAGACGAACAGATGCACGGCAATCAGCGGCACGATAAGGCCGTTTTCCGCACCCAGGTTGACGATAACCGGAGCCATCAGGGTGGAGACCACGATATAGTTGGCCGTGGTCGGCAAGCCCATACCTAAAAGAAGGCTGATAAAGGCGGTGAATACCAAAATCAGCACCAGGTTACCACCGGAGATAAATTCGACAAATTCGGTCATCACCAGGCCGATACCGGTGAGGGTAACCGTACCCACGACAATACCGGCGGCGGCGGTAGCCACGCCGATACCAATCATGTTACGCGCCCCGGAGACCATACCATCGATCAGATCAACAAAGCCCTGCGCAGCGGAAAACTGGCTGCCGGTCGCCTTGCGGAGAAGGCCCTTCAGCGGCCGCTGGGTAATAACGATGAAAATCAGCAGTACCGTCGCCCAGAAAGCCGACAGTGAAGGCGACAGCCGCTCCACGGTGAGGCACCACATCAGCACCACGATGGGTAAAAGAAAATAGTAGCCAGCCTGGGCAGTGGCCCCGAGCGGCGGCAGTTCGGTGATCTCCGTGGTCAACTCCAGCTCCGGCACCTTGGTGGCCAGGTAGATCAGTGCCAGGTAAGCGACAGCCAAGAGAACACAGACAATGGCCAGGGTAAAATCGCCTGCCACCAGTTTGATCCAGCCCAGCCCGTAATAGGTAGCTGCGCCGATAACGAGCAAGACCACGATGGTGGTGGCAAAACTGAGCAGGCTTTGGGCCAGCGTCCGGGTACGCCTTTTCGCCAAACCCTCAAGGCCAAGCTTGCAGGCCTCCAGGTGAACGATGTAGACCAAAGCGATATAGGAGATGATCGCCGGCAGAAAGGCGTGTTTAATAACATCGACATAGGAGATGCCCACATATTCCACCATGAGAAAGGCGGCAGCACCCATGACCGGTGGAGTCAGCTGGCCGTTGGTGGAAGAAGCCACCTCGACGGCACCTGCCTTTTCCGCAGGAAAGCCTACTTTTTTCATCAGCGGGATGGTGAAGGTACCGGTGGTTACCACATTGGCAATGGAAGAACCGGAGACCAGGCCGGTCATGGCCGAGGAAACCACCGCTGCCTTGGCCGGGCCGCCGCGCAGGTGACCGAGTCCGGCAAAGGCGGTACGGATGAAATAGTTGCCCGCTCCGGCCGCTTCCAAAAGCGAGCCGAAGAGCACGAACATGAACACCATGGAGGTCGATACCCCCAGGGCCACTCCGTAGACGCCCTCGGTGGTCAGCCAGTAGTGCGACATGCCCTTGACCAGGCTCGCCCCTTTATGGGCGATGACATCGGGCATATAGGCGCCCCCGAAGGTGTAGATGATAAATACCGTGGCCACCACCATCAGGGGTGGGCCCAGCGCTCTTCTGGTGGCTTCGAGCAGCAGGATCAGGCCGGTAACCGCCACCACCAGATCAAGGGTGGTCGGGTTGCCGGGCCGATCGGCCAGCTCGTTGTAGAACAGAAAGAGGTAGCCGGCGCAGAAGGCCCCGATCAAAGCGATGATCCAGTCCTGGATGGGAATATAGTCCTTGGGTGATGATTTCAGCGTCGGAAAGGCGGTATAGGACAGGAAGATGGCAAAGGCCAGGTGGATCGAACGAGCCTCGGTGGAGTTGAGCACCAGGATATTGAACATGTAAGGCAGTGGCGAGGCGTACCAGAGCTGAAAAAGCGTCCAGGCCAGCGGGATGAAAAACAGCACCTTCTTGGGGAAGCTTCCGGTGGGGTGGCGCCCGCCGCTGTCGGCCTGGGCCACCATTTCATGCAGCTTATCTGGTGACAGCTGGCTTTCACTGGGTTTGCTCATCTTCGCGCGCTCCTTGCAATTGTCTGCCGTGATCGATACAGGAGGCTGTCTGGAAAAGCGGCCAATTCACAGACACACTCGCAACACTTATGCTCCAGCAGGAAAGAATGTGACACCACAGGCCGGGCCCGTCTGCATAACCGGGGAGAGCGAAACTCTCCCCGGTACTGCGGGAAAACGCTTACATCAGGCCGGCTTCTTTGTAGTACTTGGCGGCGCCGTCATGCAGAGGAGCGGAGAGACCGTCTTTGATCATCTCTTCCTTCTTCAGGTTGGCAAACGCCGGATGCAGTTTCTTGAACTGATCGAAGTTTTCAAAGACCGCCTTGACCACGTTGTAGATCACCTTCTCGTCGACTTTGGCCGAGGTGACGAAGGTGGCGCCCACGCCGAAGGTGGTGGTATCACCATCGTTGCCGCGGTACATGCCGCCGGGAACGGTGGCGACGCGATAGTAGTCGTTGGCCTCGATCAACTCGGTGATCGCCGGGCCGGTGACATTGACCAGGACGGAGTCACAGGAGGTGGTGGCTTCTTTGATGGAGCCGCTGGGGTGACCGACGGTGAAGACCATGGCATCGATCTTGTTGTCGCACAGTGCCTTGGACTGTTCGGCGGACTTGAGCTCGGAGGCCAGTTTGAAGTCATCCTTGGTCCAGCCCTTCTTGGTCATGATCACTTCCATGGTGCCGCGCTGGCCGGAACCGGGGTTACCGATGTTGACCCGCTTGCCTTTCAGATCATCGAAGTTCTTGATACCGGAATCGGCCCGAGCAACCACGGTGAACGGCTCGGGATGAACCGAGAAGACTGCCCGCAGATCCTTGTTGGCGCCGGCGTCCTTAAACTTGGAGGTACCGTTGTAGGCATGGTACTGCCAGTCTGACTGGGCAACACCCATATCCAACTCGCCTGCGGCAATAGCGTTGAGGTTATAGACGGAGCCGCCGGTGGATTCAACCGAGCAGCGGATACCATGCTCTTTCTTGCCCTTGTTGACCAGACGACAAATGGCGCCGCCGGTGGGATAGTAGACGCCGGTTACCCCGCCGGTGCCGATGGTGACAAACTGCTGGGCACTAGCCATCTGCACACCGCCAAAGGTCGTGGCAAAACCAAACATCGCTGCTGCTACTAATAATAAACTCTTTTTCATACTTCCTCTCCTTGTTGTTAAGGTTACACCTCTTCCCAAAAGAAAGAGTCGAGACACCTGTTAAAAAGTTCTCGGGTGAAAGTTATGAAAGGCCTGAGAAAACATTGGAGATACAACACTTAAATAATCCCAAAAATTTGGCAACTTGTCAAATGTTTGGGTTGGTCGTTATCCGTTCAAGGTGATACTTTTACAGGGACATATCTCTGTCAAACATCTATGAATATCGCAGTCGGGATGGGTGAGAGGAGAATACAAATTTACAAAAAAACACCCGTTACCTTTCGGTAACGGGTGTTTTTAGATCTATTACAATCTAATTTTGGTTAATATGCTTATTTGGCTAAACGCACCCACGATGCCTGTGGACCTTTATCACCGGTCGTCTCCCCGTAGAATACCGTATCTCCTTCGGAAAGTTCTTCCATTTCCACGTTTTTCAGGGCATTCTCATGAAAATAGACATCCCTTTCATCAACCGTGACTATAAAGCCGTAGGATTCATGAGGTGATAGCTTGCGGATGGTTCCGTAGCTATCGCCATCAGCCAGTGCATCTGTCGGTTTCTTATTTTTCCTTTTCTTTCTAAGGTTTTCTTTTAATTGCAAAGAAAGTACATCAAACGCTTCAACCAGAAGAGGCCGCACAGCGCCTCCTTTTCTTGTTACCACAACAGTATCATTTGGTACTGATGCAACCAGTTTGATCTCAAACCCTCCTTCTTTATGATGAGTAGTGGCTTCAATGACTACTCGGAGATGCAGTAAGTAGGCGGCGAAATTACGAACGAGCTTGTCTTTTTCTTCCTCAACTCTATCTTGCCAGCCTTTCCGCAGCTCAACGTTACGGGTTTCGATCTTTAGTTCCATAGATTTCCTCCAATGAATACTTTAACGATGTCACCAACACATCGCCGCCTCATGTGCCTGTTCTCAGACACACTCCTAGATGAACCCTCCTGTGCAAAAATGGAAAAGAACTGTCCCCTGCAGAACAAGAGGTTTCACCTCTTTCTAGAATTATATTCTCTGGTGGCTGAGAATCAAGCCTGAGTGATTATTTTCTAAGAACTGTAAGGAATATCCAAGGTTTCATTACAGTAACTTTTGCAACATTAAAATTCTTGGAGTAGAGTGGATGTTCTTTATTTAGTGACTTACTTTCTCATTTCCGACACCCTGTTCCCCGTCCATTTGAGGGGTTTGCAAAGCAGAAAGCGGAAAGCATTAGAAAACTCCGAGTTGGAGCAAGCTCCCAGGCAATTACACCCTTCTAGGGGGTACTGAACAGAGTCCCGCTTGCGGGGTTATCGAAATTGACGAGGGTCGTTTAATGACTAAAAGCACAACCACCGGCGTTGTTCTGTTAAATATGGGTGGACCAGAGAAGCCTGAAGATGTTGCCCCGTTTCTCTACAATCTCTTCTCAGACCGGGATATAATCCGCCTAGGTCCTAAATTTTTACAAAAACCGCTGGCCTGGTACATTGCCCGTAAACGTGCTCCCAAGAGTCTGGAAACATATAAAAAAATAGGTGGTGGTTCTCCTTTAATAAAAATAACCCAGGATCAGGCTCAGGCGCTTAGCTCAGAACTGAGCGAATACGGCTCCTACAAAGTTTTGAGTGCCATGAGATATTGGCATCCTACGGCTGAGCAAGCTCTTGAAAAACTCTCTGCAGCAGGTATTACTGAAGTCATTGCCTTACCTCTCTATCCCCATTATTGCTGCGCGACAACTGGCTCGTCGCTGGCAGATTTACAACGTGCAGCTTATAGAAGTCGTGACTCATTTGACATTACCGAGATTAAAGGTTGGCCTGACAATCCTAAGTATATTGAGTGTTTTGCCAAAAATATACTCGAGGGTATTGCTGAATTTTCAACAGAAGATATCACGGTGGTCTATTCAGCACACTCTCTTCCCGTATCCTTTATCACTGAAGGCGATCCTTACTGCGATCATCTCAATATCACTATCGAAAAAATAGAGGAGATTACAGGCATTAAGGGAAGACTGTGTTATCAGAGTAGGAGTGGTCCAGTCGAATGGCTTTCACCCTCTACCCCTGAGATGCTTGAGAGCCTTGCGGCAGAGGGTTGCAAGAACGTTCTCATGGTTCCCATAAGCTTTGTCTCCGACCATGTTGAAACCCTTTACGAGATTGACATGCTGTACCGAGAGATGGCGAGTAAGATGGGCATGCGCTGTCTATCATGTAAATCGTTGAACACCGATCCTTTATTTATTGAAAGTTTGCGGGATCTGGTCCTCCAGCACCGGGCTCATTAGCCTCCCACCTATCACATTATTTCATTCCGCAGATGCCAATATGGCTAAAGATTAAATGTGTTATCAGAGCAAATATCTCCAAGTTTCCGGGATATTGCTGCAAAGATATTAACCACTCTTGCTACTTGGCTAGCGAATCAAGAGCATTCAAATTGATTAATAAGTGAGTTTC
Organism: Desulfocapsaceae bacterium; assembly: GCA_030065655.1. GTDB lineage: Bacteria > Desulfobacterota > Desulfobulbia > Desulfobulbales > Desulfocapsaceae > Desulfopila_A. Next base: position 31,638 of record JASJDT010000009.1, read on the forward strand.
AATAGCGTTTTCCGTTTTATTATCATTATTTATTTATAATAATAACATACACCTAAGTACCATGGGTTTATTTCATAAAAAATTTTATAAAATATTTTATAAAATCATTGACAAGGTATTTTGTCATCGGCTATGCTTGAATTATCACCTACAGGCTCAAACCAATCATCGCATCCGCTAAAACATTTCCAGGGAGATTCGACCATGGAATATCTCAAAAAAGCCAAGAAAAGTTTTGAGCAAGCAAGCAGTGAAAAACGTGAGACTGTTGCCAAGATTCTTCAGGACATAGAGGTACGGGGGGAGGCCGCTGTTCGCGAGCTAGCCGAAAAATTTGATAATTGGCAGGGAGACTTCATTCTCTCCGATGAAAAAAAAGAGCAGCTCATCGCCCAGGTTCCTGATGATGTGCGTCAGGATATTCGCTTTGCCCACGATCAGGTCTATAACTTTGCCCTTGCCCAGAGAAAATCCATTTCAGAATTCGAGCAGGAGACTCTTCCCGGAGTACGCCTTGGCCAAAAAATCATACCGATGGACACCGCTGGTTGTTATGTTCCGGGAGGCCGATTCGCTCATGCCTGCTCGGCGATCATGAGCGTTGCCACCGCAAAAGCCGCTGGTGTCAAAAACATCATTGCCTGTTCCCCACCCCGAGGAAATAGTATTGCTCCAGCAGTAGTTTACGCTATGGATATTGCCGGGGCAGATATCATTTTAGAAATGGGTGGCGTTCAGGCCATCGCCACCATGGCCTTTGGACTTTTTACCGGCAAGGCCGCGAATATCCTTGTTGGTCCTGGTAATGCTTATGTTGCTGAAGCAAAAGCAATTCTGGCAGGCACCGGAAAATGTGCAATCGATGTTTTTGCTGGTCCTACTGAATCCTCGGTTATTGCTGACAGTACTGCAGACCCAATGACTATTGCCATTGATCTTGTCTCTCAGGCCGAACATGGCACAGACTCACCGGTTTGGCTGCATACTGATTCCAGGGAGATTGGTGAAGCCGTAAATAATCTGGTACCGGAACTTATAGCTCAAATGCCCGATCCAGATATTCCCCGCCAATCCTGGGAAGACTATGGGGAGATAGTTCTTTGTAGCGACCGCCAAGAACTTGTTGAAATAAGTGATCTATATGCTTCAGAGCATGTACAAGTAATGGCTGAAGATTTAGACTGGTGGGTCGCCAACCTCAGCAATTACGGCTCTCTCTTTCTAGGCGAGGGCAGTACCGTGGCACAAGGCGATAAATGTTCCGGGACAAACCACATTTTACCCACCCGTAAGGCGGGCTATATGTCGGGTGGGCTCAACGTTCACAAATTTCTGAAAATAACCACCTATCAGGAAATTTCAGCCCAAGCCAACAAGGTCGTCAGCGCTGCTGCCTCACGTCTTTCAAGGGTTGAAGGAATGGAAGGGCACGCCAGAGCATGCGATTGGCGGTTGCGAAAATTTTTCCCAGATGAGAAATGGGATTTTGAGGTGTACACTCAGCCCTGAATTTCGCCGATGCAACCATCGCAACTATTCTTAGCAATGCATGGAGTTTTCAATGGCTGATAAGAAGATCATTC
>JASJDT010000093.1 GCA_030065655.1 Desulfocapsaceae bacterium
CTTCCACCTGTTGTGCTGCATCGCGAATGGCGGTGCGCAAACCTTCTTCGATCACTGGATGATAGAAAGGCAATGCCAGCGTCTCATGTACCGTGAGATTACAGCTAATGGCCCAGGATATGAGATGAGCAAGATGTTCGCCGTCAGGGGCAAATATTTCTGCGCCGAGCAACTTACCTGAAGATCGATCGGCATAGATATGCAATGCTCCGATTTCCTCAAGTTTTATAATAGATCTTCCTTGGCCTTCAAAACTTACTTTACCGGTGATAAAATCGAAGCCTTTCTCCTCAAGCTCCTTGTGTCGTTTGCCGACGCAAGCGATATTCGGTTCGCAGAAAGTGATGGAGAGAGGGACTCGCTCCTTAAAACATTGAGGATCATTAACGGCGTTGAACCCAGCAATACGTCCCTGATCCGCCGCCTCATGCAAGAAAGGGCGTCTTAGATTGGTGTCGCCAATGAGATAGAGATTAGTATCTACTATGTTAAAATTTTCTTCCTGATAGTAGGGAATGCCGTGTTTATCTGACGGCAAATTGAGGACATCCAGATTCAGCCGGTCAAGATTGGGACGCCGGCCAAGTGCCGTCAGAACAAGATCGACTTCAATTTCGCGCTCGCCGGTTATAAGCTTGAGGCAGCCATTTTCTGCAACACCTTGTATTTGATAGCCATCAAGAGATATATCAAGCTGTTCTGCAAATTTCCGGGCGATATAGTCGTTGATCTCAGGATCACTGAGCCCTCCAAACCTTGCTCCTCTGCCTATTATGGTTGTCTTTATGCCAAGCCGCGACAATGCTTGGCCAAGCTCGAGACCAATGATACCGGTGCCCAATACAGCAACCTTTTCTGGCAAATGTTCGAGTTCGAAAAAATCGTTGGTATCAATGATAAAAGAAGTATATTTTTCTAAGGGTTCAGGGATAACTGGCCTCGTTCCTACTGCGATAATAATGGTATTTGCTCTAATATGTTCGTCTCCAAGATCAAGGGTATTTTGGTCGATAAAACGGGCAGTCTTACGAATGAGTTTTTCATCTCTCCATTGAGCCATGCCGGAAAGTACTCCCTTGACAAAACGGTCTCTAAGCTTGCGGACATGCCGCATCACTTCAGATGTATCTACTTCAAGTTGCAATCCATGATGAATACCCTGCTCCTGCAAATGTAGGCGCCGTGAGAAATCATTGGCCACCTGGATAAGCGCTTTTGAGGGCATACATCCGACTCGGGCACACGTAGTCCCTAATGGTCCATCATCGATAACCACATAATTGTTCGTTTTCTTCTCAACTTCACGTCGTGCAGTTAGGCCCGCTGTTCCTGCTCCGATAATGACTACATCAAAATGTCTCATAGCTAGGCACCTTAAAAATGAATATACATTTCCCAGAGTGATATAATGCTAACAAGATAGTATGTTATTGTCTCCAGCATTTGCATTGAACACAAGTAACTCATAAGAACTTTTTAGGTTGAGAGTACCCCTCAGATGACTTGCTACCTGTTAAAACTTGCTTCACCAGTCCCCTAGTCAAAGTAACTGGTGAATTCATCCACCCCGATCCGGGGGGTGCGATAGCTGTTGATCAAGGCATCTTCTTCCGGAAAACCCAAGGCCATGCCGCAAAGAAGTATCGTCTCCTTGGAGTAACCCAAAGCTTCCTTGACCACCGAGGCATAACCGCTGAGAGCCGCCTGCGGACAGGTGGCCAGACCTTCGTCCAATGCGGCCAACATAACCGATTGAATAAACATGCCGCTGTCCATGTAAGAGCCGATTGCCAGCGAAGGATCGAGAAAAAAGAAGAGAATTACCGGAGCATCGAAGCCTCGATAATTCGCCTCCCACTGCTTCATTCTCCCGTCCTTGTCCCTACGCTCTATTCCCAAGGTTTCGTAGAGTTGGATGCCGCACTCAATCCGCCGACGTTTGAACGGTTCCTGCCAGTTGCTGGGATAATACTCATAGTCGCGATCCTCACCTTTGCCGCTGCGAAATTCCTCGAGCAATATTTCGGTAACTTTTTTCTTGGTCTTGCCGGTAACCACCGCAACCTGCCACGGCTGCGAGTTTGCCCCTGAAGGCGCATATCTAGCCACATCGAGTATTTTGTCGACGAGTTTTTTGGGCACATCTTCTTTGGTAAAAGCTCTGATTGATTTTCTCTTTCTGATTGCTTGAGAAATGTTCATAGTTTTTGCTCGTTTGGTTGTAGACACATTGAAAAATGAGCTTTTCAAAGTACCCTAAAGTTTAGGCAATAAGATTGCTTTTTTAGTGCATTAATCGTCAGAGAAATGAGTAATCACTCCCCACTAAATTGTACAGCTAGGCAAAGCTTACCGACAACTTCCAGCAACCGATCCAGGAGTCCAATAATTGCGATTGCTTTCACTTCGCGCACTAGTATAATAGTGATTGCCCAACCCGCCACCTGAGGCTATCGAGCCCTAACTTCATGAGAGAGGTTTTGAGGTCAGTATGCTGGATCATCTGTTTTCACCAAGAAGTGTCGCTGTTATCGGGGCTTCGAAAACCCCCGGAAAGGTCGGCCACGATATCCTGGCAAATCTCATTTCCGGTGGTTTCACCGGATCAATCATCCCCGTCAATTCGGCAGGAGGGACCATCTTTGACCGCCCAGTTGTCGAACGATTACAGAAATATCGAGGTGAGATAGACCAGGTCATTATCGCTGTTCCCAGGAAAAACGTGCTGGACGCCGTTTATGACGCGCTGACCAAAAAGGCGAAGGGGATTATTCTCATTTCCGCAGGCTTCAAAGAAAGCGGCCAGGAAGGCAAAGCGCTCGAGGAAAAGATCACCCAACTTTGCCGAGACCACAATGCCCGTCTGCTTGGCCCAAACTGTCTGGGACTGCTCAATACCAGGAATAATCTCAACAGCTCATTTGCCGGAAGTATGCCGGCTCGTGGCAATATTGCCGTTTTCTCCCAGTCTGGCGCCCTGTGTACTTCCATGCTCGATCTGGCCGAGGAGCGGCGGCTCGGTCTTTCCAAAATGATCAGTATCGGCAACAAGGCCGACATCAATGAAAACGATCTGCTCACCTACCTGGCTGGTGACGAAGATACAAAGGTCGTTGCCGGCTATCTGGAAAATATCGTCTCCGGTGAAAAATTCATCAAGGCCGCCGAGGCCATCTGTTCCAGGAAGCCGGTTGTCCTGCTCAAATCAGGTACGACCGACGCCGGTCAGAAAGCGGCTGCCAGTCACACCGGGGTGCTGGCCGGCACCGACACCGCCTACGGTGCAGCCTTTAAACGATCAGGGGTAATTCGAGCGGATACCTTTGAGGCGCTTTTTGACTATGCCACGGCATTTTCCATGCAGCCGCTCCCCCGGGGAGACCGGGTTTTGATCATCACCAATGCCGGCGGACCGGGAACCATGGCAGCCGATGCCGTGGAACATTCGGGTATGAAGGTTGCCGAGCTCGCTTCCAATACCGCAGCAGCCCTGCGCGGAAGATTGCCGGAGGAAGCCCGCTTCGGCAACCCGGTGGACGTACTAGGCGACGCTCCGCCGGAGCGCTACACCGAAGCCCTACGCGCAGCACAAAAAGATGACAATGTTGACGCCATCATCATAATTCTCACACCGCAGGTGATGGCCAAGCCAAAGGAAACCGCCAGAGCTATAGCCCGGGCAATCGATGGGAAAAAACCGGTTCTCGCCTCCTTTATGGGCGGCAGTAAAGTGCTTCCCGGCAGAAGTGAGCTCACTGCAGCTGGTCTGCCCAACTATGAGTCTCCAGAGAGAGTGGTTGCCACCTTGAAGGTCATGTATGAGTATTACACCTGGCTGAACAAACCACCGCGCATGGTCACCCGTTTTCGGGTGAACAGACGAAGGGTTGAGCGGATCATTACCCGGAGCAGGCGTTTCAACCTTCTCCAGCTCAACGAGGTAAAATCGAAAAAAATCCTGGCCTCCTATGGCTTCAATGTTCCCGATGGCAGCCTGGTTACCAATGCCGAAGAAGCCGTCGAGCAGGCCCGACGCACCGGCTTTCCAGTGGCCATGAAAATCGTCTCGCCGGATATTGTCCACAAGAGCGACATGGGTGGTGTCAAGCTCAACCTGACCACGGCCCAGCAGGTCCGGGACGGATTTGACCTGATGATGATGCGTATCCTCCAGCAGGTGCCCAGCGTGGTGATTGAGGGCATCTATGTGGAAAAAATGGTAGATCCCGGACTCGAAGTCATCATCGGCGTGAGCAGAGACCCGCAATTCGGTCCAATGCTCATGTTCGGCCTGGGCGGCATATTCGTTGAAGTTATGAAAGATGTCACCTTCCACCTTGCTCCCATTACCCAGGATGAGGCCATCCAGATGCTCAAATCGACCAGGTCCTATGATATCCTCAAAGGAAAAAGAGGCCAGAAAGGGGTGGACATCGTCGGTATCGCTAAGGGCTTGCAGCGGATATCCCAGTTGACCACCGACTTTCCACAGATTATCGAACTCGACATCAACCCGTTCATTGTCGGTGAAACCGGAACGGACCCGGTGGTTGCCGATGGCAGCATGACCCTGATCTCAGCCGATAAACAGATAATTATCTGAGTACTACTGAACCGGGAGACTTTATTGCATTATGGATTACGATTCGAATTGGCGGGATCGCTACAAAGAGATGTTGAGCACGGCCAAGAAGGCCATGAAACTGGTACGTTCCGGCAATCGAGTGTTCATCGGCACCGGCTGCGGTGAACCGACCGAACTGGTCAAGGCACTGACCGCGAGGTCATCAGAGCTGGCCGACGTTGAAATTGTCCAGCTGTTCACCAGGGGAGATGCACTTTACGCTCAGAAATCCCATGCGGCAAGCTTCGCTGTCAACTCCTTTTTCATTGGCCGGAATGTCTCGGACATGATTCAGGAAGGCCTAGGCAACTATACTCCTATTCTGCTCTCCAATATTCCCGAATTGTTTAACTCAGGCCAGCTTCCCCTCGATGTGGTCCTTATCCAGGTCACTCCCCCCAATATCAACGGCAAGGTTAGCCTCGGTATTTCCGTAGATATTATCAGGAGTGCCGTGGAAAACGGTTCGCTTATCATTGCCCAGGTCAATCCTCAGATGGTCTGGACCATGGGGGACAGTCTGGTTGATGTCTACGATCTTGACATTCTGGTTCCTGTCGATGTTCCGCTTATGGAGCGACGGGACGAGGACTTGCCTGAAACCAGTCTGACCATTGGCAAAAATGTCGCCGCCCTTATTCCGGATGGCGCCACCGTGCAGTTCGGTCTGGGCCGCACTCCCGGTTTCGGCCGAATTCCCCATGCTGCCATCCCCTTCCTTCATGATAAAAAAAATCTTGGCATCCATTGCGAGATGATCACCGATGCCATAATTGATTTGGTCGAGTCCGGAGTGGCAACCGGACTGCGCAAAAGTACGGATAGAGGGAAAATCGTCACCAGTTTCTGCATGGGCACCAAAAAAATATATAACTATGTAAACAATAATCCGCTGTTCTGTTTTAGACCGACCGATTATGTGAATGACGTCAACATCATCAGTGAGCAAACCAAGATGGTGGCCATCAATGTCGGACAGGAAATCGACCTCACCGGCCAGGTGTGCACCGATGCCGTTGATGGCAAATTTTATTCGGGTATTGGTGGGTTGGTAGATTTTAATCGCGGGGCGGCAAGATCGCGAGACGGCAAGACTATCATTGTTGTGCCTTCAACCAGTCTTGACGGTAAACGCTCACGGATCGTGGTCAATCTCAGCCCCGGTGCAGGTGTGACCATAACCCGGGGTACCATCCATTACGTGGTCACCGAGTATGGTGTCGCTTATCTTCATGGCAAGTCGGTCCAGGAGAGGGTGATGGCACTCATTTCCATTGCTCATCCGCGTTATCGGGAGCAGCTTTTTCAGGCAGCGGTGAAAGCACATTACATCCGTCCCGAGATGGCCGATGTGGCCACCGGTTTTACGGTACCCCGCGACGATTTTATGCGGACTACCATGCTACTCAAAGACGGTACTCAGGTATATTTCCGTTCCATCCAGCCAACCGACGAACCAAGGATGAAAGATCTGCTTTATGATCTCTCCAAAGAAACCATCTATTACCGCTTTATGAGTCAACAGTCCAAATTCACCCATAAGCAAATCCGGGATTTTGTCTATATCGACCACCGCAAGGATGTTGCCATCGTCGGTACTGTCCCGGAAGCGCACGGAGAGAATATCATCTGCGTCGGTCGATATTATCTTGACGAGGAAACCAATAGAGCCGAAGTGGCCTTCATTATCAGAGACGACTGGCAAAATCAGGGGTTGGGCACATTTCTCTATAATCACTTAGCCGACGTGGCCAAGAGAAACGGAATCGCCGGATTTACCGCCAAGGTTTTGCGTAATAACGATCGAATGCAGACCATCTTTATTCACGCAGGCCACAAGGTATCTCACACGCTGGAAAAAGATGCCTACAGCTTCATAATCGACTTCTAAAGGCAGTCAACTGACAAATACGTATTAAATCGAAGAGAAAAAGAATTGTCGCAGCGACAGGGATTGAACCAAATCCTGGTGCAGGGAACACTCACTTTTGCTTCTAAATATTCTTTTCTGACTCATTAAAGGGCAAGCTTAAAGAAAGTGAGGAAGCCGAGCTTTACAACCTCCTCACTGTCCTGAGATTAATATTATCAACCACCACCTTCGCTATACATTAGCTCCTGCCTGGCCTTCAGTTCCCTCAACACCATTTCTTTTGACCAGACCGTTTTAAAGGTATCATCCTTCATGACCTGGAGTTCATCGACATCGATGGCCCGATAACGAGGGCTCATGGTGCCAACGATACGAATGGGTTTATGAACGTACTTTGCCTTAACCACTTTTGACACATTGGGCAGGAGATAATACTCATCGCTATCCTTGTAGAGCACAAAGTCAGGCTCAAGTTCCAGGTGAGGGTCCAGCGCATCACGCGGGCAGGTATGACCGTGCAGAACACAGCTATATCCCTGCATAGAGCCTTCAAAAATTCTCTTTTGTGCTCCCATTGCCGGAAAAGACAAAAACACAATCAAGACAAACAATATCGAAGATATTTTTAATCGTTTCATAATTGATCTCCTTGCTATCGAGTTGAGTCCTTGTTATGCGATTTTGCCAAGGACGTTATTGTAAATCTTTTTCACTGAGCACTCCCACCAACTACTTCAGCAGGCCCAGCAAAACCAAAGAAAACACCGTTCTCATGCCAGAGCTTGTAGCTGTTTCCGGCAAGATTAAGTTGGGTATCCGCTATGGTGGTAAGCGGTTCCACAAGTTTTGTCTGATAAAGGGTATAGAATTTCCCTTCTCCGTCTGTCATCTGAATCTGGGCGGCAATTTTGCCTCGTATTGAACAATATCTGGCTCCGGTTATTTTCAAGGAGCTGGGTAGCCTTGCCGGCAGCAGGAGTGTAAAGTCGAGCTTGTCCATCTGCTTGGCAAGCTTGGCAATGGTTTGCTCTCTAAAGTCCACTTTGAACCTGGATGTGTGGTTCATTGCTATTTCCTGACTGACTGCCGCGCTTAGCTCCGTCTGAAAATCGCTCTGATAGGAAACACCGGCCAGATGATAAGCTGCATAGCTAAAAACGAGAACTACAGCGGCATAAGCAAGATTTCCAGGTCTGAAAAGGAGGTGGAGAAAATGCAGCAATTTTGATTCTTTCTTTTGGCTGTCGATTTGTTTGCGATTACCATTATTGATAAGGGCAAGCATCTCCTTTTTGCGCTCAGGTGTGAGTTTTTTGGCGTTATAGTAGGTCACCAGGTGTTCGTCTAATAATTTTTTGGTCATGGTGAAACCTCCTTATGCTCTTTCTCCAGCATCTTGCGCAGCTTAATTCTGGCTCGATGGACGATACTGAGAATCGAATTTCTCGGTCGGTCAATCAATCTGGAAATTTCCTCTGCGGTATTACCCTCAACAAAGAAGAGGAAAAGTATCTCCCTCTCATCGGTGGTCAGGTTGGCGAGAGCCTTTTCGAGTGTCTCTGTATTAGCAACAAGTTCTTCTGCATTCCTCAGGTGTTTTTCGTCTGGTATCTCTTTATTGCTGTTTTCATCGAATGGAATTGATGGAAACTTCATTTGGTGACGGTACCTTTCAATAAATCGATTTCTGATAATCGTAAAAAAATAGGCCGGCTCCCAGTTCATCCGCTTTTTAACCATGCGCATACACGCTTCCTGAACAAGATCCTCCGCCTGCATATCATCGTGAGTAAGAGCAAGGCCATAACGAAAACCGCGGTCTAGCAGATTTTCAAGCTCTGCCTGTTTCTTATTATCTGTGTTTTTCATGAGGAAACCGGTTTCTTTTTATCAGAAGGAATCCATCATCTTCACCATTGCCGAAAAGAGGGATGCTTGCTGAAATTATATTCTATCAAGTTGTTTTTTGCCCTCTTGTATGGTGTAACGATTCAACGGGCTATTTGATTGCATAAAAAATTTCAGTTGAGCTAGTTTTATTTTTCTCTCGCAAATACAGTACTGTAATAATTAAAGAAACAGGGCGTAAAAACGTTGCAGCTGGACATAAAGACAGAAGACACTATATTCTTGCCTGATTAAATTGTAGCTGACAGGTTCTCCGGTGTTTTTTGAACACAGAGACGACCACTAATTATCCAGAAGAGTAATGCAATGTTAGAAAAACCAGCAATTAAACGAATCCTCTACTGCACTGATCTTGGCCAACATACCATACCAGTATTTCTCCATGCCCTGGCCCAGGCTGAAAACAATAACGCTACACTAACCATTTTGCATGTCGTTGAACCTATTTCAGAAACGGCACAGGCGGTTATAGAAACATACATGTCGGAAGCCGATATTAAAAAAGTACAGAAGGATGGCATGGAAAAAGTTTTCAATTATATGAAAAAGCGTGTGGAGACCTTTCTCCGAGAACAATGTGGCAAAAGCATCGAGGATGAACCCATCAACCAGATCAAAGTGGTCAACGGCACACCCAGCGAAGAAATACTGCGAGTCGCAGAAGAAAAAGATATGGATATGATCATCGTCGGCAAATCCTCTAACAGGGTCAGGGGCAACAGGGTAATGGGCTCCACCACCCGTCAGGTCAATCGGCTCTCCAAAATACCAGTACTGGTCGTGCCAAATAAATAGGATGAAAATGCGAGGCCGCTAACACGGCTGTCTCGTTTGCCAATTATGATACTGCGACCCACAGATATACATTGAAATTCTGCCTTTTCGTCAAAACACGAACTCAGTTTTCAACAAACGATGGCAGTACAAGACAACCATTCATCCCAGGCATCAAGGCGCCTCAAGCGTCTACGTAAATTCAGTCGGTTGCTGGATAGCTCCATTCCGCTACCGGGCGGATATCGTATTGGCATCGACGGATTTCTAGGCCTTATACCCGGGGTTGGCGATATCGCCGGTGGACTGGCCTCGAGCTATATCATCATCGAAGCAGCCCAATTAGGCGCTTCCACTACAACGCTGCTGCGCATGGTTTTCAATGTCCTGTTGGAGTCTCTTGTCGGGGTCATACCCTTTCTTGGTGATGTGTTTGACTTTATCTGGAAAGCAAACGACAAAAATTTTGCTCTACTTGAAAAACAGCTCCAAGCCACCAAACTTAATAGAAGCCAAAACAGCAGCCCCGAGCGCCGCCTGCAGAAAACAGCCGTCATTCTGATCGTTCTGTTACTTTTGGGCTTGCTTAGCCTGGCGTATGTGTCTTTCGTGATTCTTCGCTACCTAATAGGATTGGCCGCGGGCGCAGCCTGATCACCGCTGCTCTTACAGTGGCCGTGAATGATATATCTGTCCCCTCAAGATCATCTCATTTTCAGGAAATATTGGGATTCAGCGTCCACTTGATAAACCAGCCTTTGTTTTTGTCATCCCCCTGGTCCTGATCAAGGCAAACAATACCGGAGTTCTGGAATTTGTAGATGAACAAATCGTTTGATCCGGTGACCAGATAGGAGACCAGCCGCTCCATGTAAGGAAGATGACCGACCACCATCATATTCTTCTCCGATTTAGCTGTTTCTGCGAAGACCCGAACATCATCGAGGGGTCCGATATCTGCAGCCACCTCCATGGCTGCATTAACGGACA
>JASJDT010000094.1 GCA_030065655.1 Desulfocapsaceae bacterium
TGAGATCAAGGCTTGCGAAAAATTTTACCACAGGCATATAACTACTATCCCGAGGATAAAATTTTGAGCATAACGAAGATATCGGTCTAAAGACCAGTTTTAGGATGGGAACTAATTTGCTTTTCGAGGTGCCCTCTCCTTATTCAGGCATTCACCTCCTTTACTCGCACCCTGTCTTGAGTAACTATGGTTTTCAGTTTGGTGATGGTCTTTTCCAGATGTTCCCGCATGAGACGCTCTGCATTGTCCGGGTCATGGTCGCAAATGGCATCGATTATCTTTAGATGATCCTCGATGGTATCATCGGGCTCTCGGATAAGACCTTCACTGTTCGCATATTGATAGGCAAGTGAGATTATATTGAACGTTTGTAATATGGTGGTTAGGAATTCACGCGAAGCTATCTCCGTGATGAAATTATGAAAGCGGCGATCGGCCTTGGAATAGGCTTGATAATCCCTAAGCTTCTCGGCAGAAGTAAAGCTGCTGAAAATCTTGCGTAACTCCTTTATCTGCCTCTCGTCAATACAACGGGCTGCTCGCCGGGCGGCTAGACCTTCAAGGACTTCACGGATCTCAAAGATGGAAATCAGCTCTTCAATGCTAAACAATCTGACATAGAAGCCCCGACGCGGTTTGACCTCCACCAGTTTTTCGTGTTCGAGGAATTTCAGGGCACTGATAAGCGGTGTCCGGGAAATACCAAGTTCCTTGGCCAGTTTCTCCTGCGGTATTTTTTCACCGGGCATGAGCTGTCGGTTCTCGATCATTGATTTCACAACCTGATAGACCTTCTGATCCAGATTCTCATACTCGTTGCCGATATTCTTCATCAACCACGACTCCTTTATTCATTTTACAACTTTTGTATTTTGTATACAAAATTCATTATACAAAATACTGGTGCATGTCAACACTTTTTCTTGGTCGGAGGATAGAAAAAATATCAACCGAGAAAGCTATTGACGGAAGCGATGGTAAAAGACTATTCTGGCTCAACATTTTTGATGATCTTTAACTCTGATCCGCCAGGTATATTTTCGATTCATGTCGACATTTCAGCCTTCACTATCCAGCCGTCAGCTTCTGGGCTGGCTCGCCATATTTGGCAGTGCTGCCTCATTTTATCTGGCAACAGTTATTATCCGCTGGTCAGCATCCTATGTTGAAATAGCAGCCCCCTACTTTGTCTTTGCCAGATTCTTTCTGGGTTTTCTGGTGGTCTCCAGCACCATGCTGGTCATCCGTCAGCCGTTTAAGCCAAAGCGGTATCATCTGCTCCTGGGTCGCACCATCGCCAATACCATTGCCGTGTTCTGCTTTTACAAAGCAGTGGAGGTGGGTACTCTGGCCGAAGCCAACATCCTCAATATGACCTATCCACTTTTCGTCACCCTGTTCTCCTGGTTTCTTATAAGAGAACAGCGCGACCCATTTTCCTTCGTCATTGTGGCCGTGGCTTTTGTGGGAATCTGGCTGATTATCTCACCCGGTGACATGTCAATCAGGTTCCATACCCTGTGGGGTCTTGGCTCTGGTTTTTCAGCGGCTTTTGCCATGATTTATCTCAACATCAGCAGAAGGGTCCACGATTCCCAGACTATACTGCTTTTCATGTTTGGTTGCGGTGCCCTGATTATCTTCATCCTCTTCCGTTCGGCTTTTTTCTGGCCAAACCTGCTTGAATTCTTTTTCCTTTTCATCTGTTCAGTGGCAGGAGTGGGCGGACAGTACCTCATCACCTTTGGTTTTCGGTATGTTACCGCCGTGGAAGGATCGATTATGTCTTCAAGCCGCATACTCCTGGCCGCCCTGCTTGGCCCCTATATTGTGGGCGAACCAAGTTTGACCTTGTTTGGTTGGCTCGGTGCTGTACTTCTCTTTAGTGCCAACAGCGGTCTGGCTCTCCGCCGTATGAAGAAGAAGGCTGCCGGAATATAGCAAAATTCTGGTTAGCAGTTTCACCTCTGTAGCGATACTCCCGATACTCTCACAACTCCTGCCATCATTCATCCTGGCCTGCTCTTGACAATGGTGGGAAAAGAGCTGAAGATATTTGGTATATCCGGCTAGGGCAGGAAAAACGAAATCTCAACAGATAAGGAATAAAATATGAGATTCGGAAAAGGCTGCGCCTCATCTACTCTAATCTTAATGATCATCTTTTTTGGGTTCTCCCCCGCATTTGCCAAATCGGCAGGCAATAATGATAAACTCGAAGAAATGATCGTTGAGCTGGAAGAAAAGATTGATCAGGCCGACAGAAAAATGATAGCTCATCCAACCTTTCTGGAAGAACTTAGACAGCTCACCGGGAAATACCGGGCCCAGTTGCGTGAACTGTTCTTCCGAGACGGTTTTGAGGATGGCGACTTTACCCAGAATCCTGTCTGGGTGGTAAAATCGGGTGAATTTCGTGTAAATGAATCCAATCGACTCACCTCCGCGGTGCAAACAAACACATTCGGATCACCTTCGCAGAATCAATCTTCTCCGGAACGCTCCCTGGAGACAGAAGCGGTGGGCATTCTTCTCGACAGCATATTCGGTCCGCAAAAATCTCAAGCACCGACGCAAGAGCAAAGCGCTGAGAAGCAACCGGCAGCTCAACCGGCCTCCATATATACCCGGAAAATGTTCCCACCCGCCTATGAGCTGAAAATGAATTTCAGGGCTCCTCAATCTGGAATAATGGAGCTGATCCTTTTGGGCACAGAAGAACTCATGCCCAGATATCGTTTGAAAATACGGACGGACCACTCTGACAACTATCCCATGGAAGTTGTCAGAGAAAGATCGGGGAGGAGTTTTATCGTCGGTGCCTCCGAAAAGTTTCCGGTCATTGACGATGGCCAACCCCATAGCCTCACCTGGGTAAGACACACCAATGGTGCGATGAATGTAATCATTGACAATGAGGTGGTGTTGGAGACCTATGAAGTGTATTACCGGGACGACTTCAAGGGACTTGAAGTCGTCAACAACGGCGGGATCTTTGAATGGGATTCATTTGAGATTTACAAACCACTGGCTCAGGAAGCACAATAGCTTTTGCTTCATGCCAGAGATTTAATCCAGCAGCCGTAGTTATGATGTTACTCAGCTTCAGCCCAACTGCGAATTTCTTCACGCTCTTTTGTTGATATACCCAGATGCTTGAGAAACGTTTCGTGCTTGAGCGGGGCCATCCTTTCGAAGCGGATGTGCCATTTTTTCATATCATCATCTGAAAATCCGGATGAGCGGAGCAAAGAGACCCACAATTTTCGACTCATTCCCCGAGCCTGCATAGCCAGTTCCGGGTTTTGCAACAATCCGGCAATCACTTCCTGCTGTTCACCGAGAAGCGCGATTTCTCTGCCAAGCTCTTCAAAGCGTTGCCTGAGAATTATACCAAGTTCACTCTCCGGACCATCGAGAATCCTGACGATATTCTTTAAAGGTATGCCGGCCTTACGGTACATGCAGATCTGCTCAAGCCGAGAAGTGTCATCCTCACTGTAAAAGCGATACTCTCCCGGCTGATGAAGCGAAGGCGTCAGCAGACCGATGGAGTCATAGTAAAGCAGAGTCGAACGCGATAAACCGAATCGTCTCGCTAATTTTCCAACGGTCAGCATGGGCATTTTAATCCATTTTGTGAATTTTCACTCTCATCAATCACCACTATAGATTGTACCATGATTGAGGTAGTGATTGAGCAGTTTTTCGACTAGCACCATCTGTTTGCCAAAAAGATGTGGCCCATGTTCTGCCACCAGCTCATCAGCTGCCGGATCCAGCGAGGTCATCTCCTGCTGCCAAAGGAGGGCAACTCCTATCTCGTCTTCTTCCAGCGTGATGGTGTAGCGCGTGGTTCGCTTTTCTCCTGTACGCACAAACCCAATTCTTTCGTTTGGCTCGTAGATACAGACAACCCAGGTTTCTCTGCCAAACATATCCTTGAAATCGGTTGTAAACGCAAAACCAAGCTCGGCATACCCGGATGATGTATAAAGTATTTCACAACTCCAATGGGGAATCCATTCATACTCCCGAACGGGACACAACAGGGGAAATACCTTATCTGCGGATTCCCTGGTGTGCATAACATGCTCAAGGTTCAACCTCTGTCTCATGTTCTTCATAGCTAACTCCTTATGTTGAGGATTTCCTGGGATATCCAGGCAGTTTTACTCATCCTTAAGCTATGAAGCTATAGACAGGTCAAAAGAAATTTGTGATATTAATTTTTAACGAATCCAAGTACGGCAGGTATCACTATTTAGGCATAGAAAAGTAAGCTGTCTTTTTACTAGGACTTTGACGCATCCTGCTGTTGTTGCTCAATATCCTGACGTTTTTCCCTTTCTTTTCGGCGCTGCTGATCAGCAACTTTCCGCCGATGTTCAGCTTCCGCTTCGCGGCCTCCTCCGCGCTGATCGATCTCTTCTATCGACCCGCCCATGCCATAAACGATGAGGATATC
Organism: Desulfocapsaceae bacterium; assembly: GCA_030065655.1. GTDB lineage: Bacteria > Desulfobacterota > Desulfobulbia > Desulfobulbales > Desulfocapsaceae > Desulfopila_A. The sequence continues at coordinate 4,469 of JASJDT010000094.1, forward strand.
TCCGGCTCGAATTTCCGTCTCACCATCGGGCACCCCCAAATAGTCGCCATTCTGCCGCTCAATACCGAGTACAACAACGCCTTCATCCCGCAGCCCGACTTCGGCGAGCGCTTTGTCGGCTATCCAGTCCTTTTTGTTGACATGTAATTCGGTGATCTGATAATCACCGGCCAGGTGAAGAAGTTTTGAGAAGTCCTGGACATTCAGACGAGTATATCGTTTGAGCACCTTGGCTATAAAATTTGATAGGTGCCGGTCAACCCATTTACTGCTTGCCAGCGACCAGAGCAGGACAACGCCGGTAATCAGCAAGAAAATATTAAGAATATACGAATCCGATTCCCGGACGTTGACAAATGAGATAATCAGTGAAGATACCGCTGTAATCACTCCAGCATTACCCAGCAGCATGAGCATAAGGAGGATTCTTCGCCGAATCGGGTGATTTACCGCTTTCTCGGATTCAGTGGTGGTAAATCCAACGCCGGTAAAAGCTGAGCGCGCCTGAAACTTTGCCGACTCCCGCGAGAGACCGGTATAGGTAAGGGCAACAGTAGCGATGCGCGTAACCAAAATGGAAAGCGTCATAACCATTAGAAGGGAAAGTATAGATATCATAGTTCGCCTGTTTCAGGGTTAGTATTAGACCCTGCTTTCTCCACTCGCTGATTTTGGTCCAAACAGAAACCAGAGGATAAGTCCCATAATCGGCAACACTAAAATGAGCACGACCCACAGCACCTTGCTGCCGGTGCCGGCACCACTCTGTACCACTTTGATAATCGCATAAATATTAGCTATCAATATCAAAAGTCCGAATATCCCGCCCACTTCAATTCCCATGATTACTCCTTATCTCTAAAATTTAATTTGGCCGAAACCATTCATGCTTTGATTACCAGGAAATTGTAATCATTTGAGCCTTGCATATGTGAAATAAATCAAGAACAGAATTCTTTTCGTAATTATAATCATATAAATTTGTTTTCAAATTTAGTACTGGCATCTTTTGCATCAGTTATTTCCAGGAAGAAGCATTTACTTTCAGCCAACGCAGAGAAAATCGTGCAGATTCTCCAGTATGCCATTCGACCATTGATGGTCCTCAAGTATTTTGGCCAACTTTTACTTGCACTGGCAGTACTTACCACCGTTCCTCTAATTGTCTCGTTGCTCTTTGGCGATTACAACGTCAGTGTGCGCTATGCCACAGTTATAGGTGTAATTGGCACAACAGGACTCCTCTGTTCCCGTCTGCCGGCTCCAAAACGTATGCAAAATAACGAGGCCATGGTCATTACCGCTCTCATCTTTCTGGTCTCACCACTGGTGATGACCTGGCCGGTAATGGCTTCCGGGTTTGCTTTTTCCGATGCTATCTTTGAAACCATTTCTGCCGTGACGACAACCGGCTTGAGCACAGCTGTAAATTTGCCGGAAAAAACCCAGACATTTCTTTTCGCCAGGGCCTGGATGCAATGGACCGGCGGTCTCGGTATGGTTGTACTGAGTATGGCTGTTCTTATTCAGCCCGGACTGACTGCTAAACGCCTTGATATTGAAGACAGCTTTGACGATGACATCATTGGCAACACCAGGACCATAGCCCAACGAACAATCATCATTTATTCTCTCATCACCCTTGTTGGCATCATTATCTTGGTTGCCCTCAAAGTATCCTGGTTTAACGCTATCGTCTATACGTTTGCCGCCATATCAACGGGTGGTTTCGCCCCGCATGATACCAGCCTTGCCGCTCTGCAAAACACCGCTGGAGAAATTGCTGTCATTGGTATTTGCATGAGTGGCGCCGTCGCCTTGCTATTTTATTACAGAATTTTCCATGCCGGCTTTTTTACCATCCGCCAGGACGCGCAATTACTGACGTTTCTCTTCATTAGCCTGTTGCTTGTGGCTGTCCTGACCTGCCTGTTGCACTATCAGGATAATTTTGGCTGGAACGAAGCCTTTTACCAGGCAGCTCTCAATGGCCTGTCGGCCCAGTCGACGGCGGGGTTTGCTCTGATGAATATGGGTGAAATGGGGAGCGGCTCCAAATTTACCCTTATCATGTCCATGTTTTTTGGCGGCTGTGCCGGCTCAACTTCAGGCGGGGTCAAGATCATTCGTCTGCTTATCATTGCCCGCCTGCTCTATCTTCTCCTGCAAAGGGCGGCCGCCCCGCCACGAGCGGTAACAGAGGCTCGTCTTGGCAGTCATAAACTGAGTGACCATGAAATAATAAATGCGATGACGCTCTTCGTACTCTTTGTCGGAATTACTGCGCTGTCATGGCTTCCTTTTCTGGTCATGGGATATGATCCATTGGACAGTCTATTTGAAGTTGTCAGTGCCATGAGTACAGCCGGTCTCTCGACAGGCATCACCGCTGCCGAATTGCCCCTCCTGCTCAAAGCCATACTCTGTGTCGATATGCTGCTTGGCCGTTTGGAAATCGTTGCTTGGATGGTCTTTTTATATCCATTAACCTGGTTTGGAATGCGAAAGGAGAAATAATATGAGAATAGTACTCTCAGGAGCGAACTCCACTACCGTGAAAGCAGCTGCTCAGTTTATCAAACAGGGACACGAGGTGATCCTGATCGAGCTTGACAAAGAAAGGATTGATGAGCTATCAGAGAATCTAGACTGCAGTTTTCTTCATGGTGATGCTGGCAAACCCTCAATCCTCGAACAGACTGCTCCGGAAGAATGTGACTTTCTCTTCTGTCTTACAGATAGCGACCAAGTTAATATCATCACATCGTTGTTGGGCAGATCCATGGGTTTTAATAAAGTCATCACCTGTATCCACGATGAGGATCTCCTGCCACTCTGCGACGAACTCGACCTCACCCATACCATTGTGCCCGACAGGACGATGAGCCAATACCTCGACAACCTGGTCCGGGGACTCGACGAAATTGAGCTCTCCGCTCTGCTTAAAAATGATGCCAGATTTTTCAGCTTTATCGTCGACAAGGAGGATGCCGGCAAGGTCAGCGAGCTGGAGCTACCTGATAAATCAAAGCTTATCTACTACTATCGTGATGAGGACTTTTTTTTCGCTGACGACGACACCACACTTCGCCAAGGTGATGAAGTGGTTATCCTGACCAGCAGTGAATATCTCAGCGATTTGCAGGAAAGATGGCACCCCAAGGAGACTGATGATAAAGATTGAATGTCCTGACAGAATAGGACTGTAGATGTTTACTTTTTCGTTTTACTTCCTGGTCTGGTCACTATTTGATAAACCTGCGGTCAGCACCAACCGCATGGCATCCTCAACGTTCATATCAATGCTCTCAACCTTTTCACGGGGCACATAGAGGGTGAACCCGCCTATCTGATAGCTCATGGGCAAATAAACACTTACCATATCCTTATTAGCAATTTCAGCCGGCATGTTGTTCCTGTTCTCAGCACCGGTAAGAAAACCTATGAGATAGGTTTCCCCTAATTTGACGGAGACGACCTTCTGCAATTCGTCATCTTCTTTCATTCGGGAAAAATAATCCATAAAATCCCGCAGACTCCCATAGACAGATTTCAGCAAAGGAATCTTTTCAAGAAGATACTCTCCCAGGTTAAAAAGCTTACGTACTACCCAGGCATCAATCAGTAATCCTGCCAAAAAGATCAACCCAATGCCTATGAGAAGTCCCAATCCGGGCCAATAGAATTCTCCAGGCAGGCCCAGCAATATAAATTGCTTAAGCAACCGCTCCAAGGATATAGCCAGCCAGTAGGCGAAATAAAGGGTAAGGGTAATGGGGAGGACTGCAGCCAATCCCTTGAGAAAAATTCTCGATATATACTTCATCCTATTCTCCGTAGTAGGTGCTGTATTTTGAATAATGTCCGTATAATAGATAGAGCATCAGCAACATCCGGCGCAACGATGTGGAGTTATTTTTGATGTGCTTGTCATGCAGTTGACTCCGAGATTTGATGCCCATAGGAATTATCAATGCTACAAAGCCAACTTTCGTTTACCTTAGTAAAAACGCATGTTGCCTGTCGCTCCTCTCTTGGCTGATTCGGGGCTTAAATAATAGTTTTTGCAAAAACCAGTGCTATGCCGCTTGATTCCAATATTTGCATACCCGCCTGTGTTACTTTCAGCCCATGCTAAAAGTGGACCGCAATGCGTTTAAATGCTGTCCGAATTTCGAGACTTCCAACTGCATTTTTTCCTGGTGTTACGACTAATATTGCATCATCTGTATAGTTTTCCATTAAACGATCAAAGTCTTCGGCCACAATAGCTTCATCACATTCTTTAATGATGCTTTCTATAGGATGCACTTATCTCTCTCATTATGAATCGCAGCCAATAAACCTATCAATACCCAAGCTCCCGGGCGGCATCGGCAATGATGGCAGTCGATCTCTGCAGTGCCTGCTGCTCCTCATCATTTAAGGGGGGCCATAACTCCGAGACAATTCCCTGCGCCCCGACAATTCTCGGCAGGGAAAAACAGATGCCCTCATACTTCTTTTGACTATGACAGCGACTGGAGACGCTCAAAACCGCGCCTTCGTTATCGCGAATTGCTCTTATTATCCGGGATAACCCTCCACCGATGCCGTGATAGGTCGCTCCTTTCCCTCTAATAATCCGGGCAGCGGCGTTACGGACGCCATCATCTATTTCTGCTTGTACCTCCCCAGTTATCGGACGACCGATCTGGTCGGCAAAATCCAAAAGAGAGACTCCGCCAATCTGGGGGCTCGACCAGATGAGCACCTCGGAGTCACCGTGTTCACCCACCACATAGGCATGCACCGAACGAGCGGAAACACCCAGATGATTACCCACCAGAGAGCGAAAACGAGCCGTATCAAGGATTGTTCCTGAACCGATCACCCGATCGGGTGGTAGTGCTGAGATTCTGGTTACCACTTGGGTGATGATATCAACCGGGTTGGAGGCAACCAGAAGTAAGGCATCGTTAGCAGCATTCATGACTTTTGGAATAACCTCTTCAAAGACTCTGGCATTTCGGCCAAGCAATTCAAGGCGCGATTCTCCTTCCTTCTGGCCAACACCGCAGGATAGGATCACCACTTTAGCAGAAGATAGAGAATCATAATCTCCAGCATATATTTTTGCAGGATATCCATACGGGGTCGCGTGCAGAATGTCTTCTGCATGGGCTTGCGCGAGGTTTTTATTAAGATCCACCAGTACTATCTCACTGGCAGCACCTTCAAGCGCAAGAGTGTATGCTGCAGTGCTGCCGACCAAACCGGCACCAATTATACCTACTTTCATAACGTTCCCCTTATCTATATGAACTTGATAACGCTGATCATGGGCAGCATGCTCTGGTCAGTCGTTGCAAATTGTCAAAAGAAGTTATTATGAATAGTAATACCATGATCACCAAAAAACAGAGCATCTCTACAGGTAGAGGAAGTTTTTCTGCAATCACCTGCAGCTGGGTGTTGCTAAAAATTTTATATTTGAGAGGGCCAGACCTTACATAGGCCTTCTACTTGATTGGCCACCTGTTAATAATAGCATGACGTTTGTGATGCATATATTGGTCATAGTTATTATCTGTATGGAAAATAAATTTGTGAGATGGAAAACTCGGCTGGTGATTTACTGAAATCGTTGATCGAATTTTTAACGCGCTAACACAATAAAACTACCTAGAAGGACAGCGGACAAGAGAATGGA
>JASJDT010000089.1 GCA_030065655.1 Desulfocapsaceae bacterium
CAGGTCATACAGGAGTTGGCGACATTATCGAGCGGACTGGCAATGTGGTGATCTGAATATTTGACCGAACCTTCGAGTTTGTATGGCATATGACAGTCAGCACATGAAACTCCTCTGCGGGCATGGATGCCGCTCTGGAAAATCTCATAGCCGGGATGTTGTGCCTTCAGCATGGGAGCCTTGCTGATCTTATGGGTCCAGTCTTTGAAATCATAATTATTGTAGTATACTTCCATATCCTCGGCACTCAAACCCTCGGCCCAGGGGAAAGTGACTACTTTGGCAACCTGCTGATTACCGTCTTTGTCGGTATATTCTGTCGCTTTGAAGTAATACTCCGAGTGGCACTGGGCACAGACGAGTGAGCGCATCTCCTGATGGGTGATGTCCTCAACTTTTTTGCCGGTACTCTCGATGGCTCTTTTGAGGTATGGCCGGGAAATGGTCAACTGGGAAGTTTGACTATCATGACAGTCGGCACAACCTATGGAATTGGCCATTTCATTTCCTAGCCTGGCCCATTTGCCGGTAAAGAACTCGTTCTCACCCATCTCGTCTATCACCCTGGCAACATCCGGCGATTTACAGGTCCAACAGGCTGTGGGCATGGGGCCGGTGTCAGGGCCAACTGGGGCGCCGGTGCGCAGGGTGTTGATGTTTGATTGTAAGCCATAGGAATGGCCGCGAGGTGCATTATAATCCTTGGCAAAGCCATATCCGGCCCAGAGAATAGCGAGTTGCGGTTTCTTCTCCAGCATATCATCTATGGTGTCATTCTCTTTGGTTTTTTTCCACGAATCATACTGACGGGGATAATGTTTTGCCCATTGCTCGCTACGGGATTCAACGCCTTCGGCTTTGACAACCGGGGCTGTAGTGAGTGCTTCCCGCTCGGACTGCTTGCCACTGATAGAGCTGATCATGAAGCTCATACCTACTATGGCGACAATAGAACCTGCCAGAAGTATTTTGTATCCGTTCACTTTTCCCTCCCAAATCTGATTTATAATTCCCTGACACCGAGATTATCCGGTGTTGAAGATAAGCTTCTCACTCTGCCATGAGGAACCCCCCTGTGACAGTCCCAACACTTCCGTTCATCAGCAGCAATACCCTTGAAGTCATGATATCGCTGTTCATTTGTTACAATATTTTCAACAAGCCTGGCGTGACAAGAACGGCAATTTTCTTGAATGCGTGCAGCCCCATCTTCGCTCACTCTGATATTTTGCTCATAGGTATTAAGGGTGAACGCCACCGAATGATTCCAGCCGTCCCGAGCTTTGGCCATGTACTTATCAACCACGTTATCAGTTGGCAGATGGCAGTCGACGCAACTTGCCACCTCACGGTGTGAGCTGTGTTGCCAGGTGGCGTATTGGCTGTTCATTACATGGCAATTGATGCAGGCCACCGGATCAGTTGAGAGATAGGAAAAAGCCTGAGAGGCATTGAGGAGATAACCAAAAATACCAAGGGCGACGATGAACGTGACGATAGATAGTGGTACCAGAATTCTTCCTGATTTCATAGATCCGTTTCCTTACTCTATTTCTCGTTCTTTGTTGATGCTACAGTGTGGCGGTGGAATATGCACTATACTCTATTTCCATTGATAAGTAAGAGAATATTCCTAGATTTGCTGCATTATGAAATTATTTTCACTTATCTGCAGTGAACATATAAATAAGAAAGCATCTTATCCTTGACTTAAGTCAAACTTGCATACGGATGGAGTATTTCTTACAAATATATCTTAGTTTTTAAAATTAGGCAAAAATCGACGTAAAAAAGAAAACCGAAGAGGAAAAAAGGATTTGATTCGGTTTTGATAGGTGGGGTCAAGGGTCTTGCGTCTAGCCAGCCAGTTTTTGTTCTGTTTGCCTGGTCCATGCTTTAAGCACACTTTGCAGGAGGATTGCAAGAGGAATGGCAAAAAAGACACCCCAAAAGCCCCAGACACCGCCAAAAAATAGAACGGCAACAATAATGGCGATGGGGTGAAGATTGACAGCCTCGGAAAATAGAATCGGCACCAGGACGTTGCCGTCCAGAAGCTGAATGATACCATAGGCTATAATAATCCAGGCAAGATCACTGCTCCAACCAAACTGGACATAGGCGACCAGGGCTACGGGAAAAGTCACCACTACTGCTCCTAGATAGGGAACGAGCACGGAAACACCAACCAGAAAGCCCAGCAGGACCGCGAAGTTAAGTCCCATAAAAACAAAGGTCACATAGGAGGCGCTGCCGACCAGCAGTATCTCCCAGAACTTCCCACGGATGAAATTGCCAAGCTGAGCATCCACCTCTTTCCATACTCCTGAGGCAAGGCCCCGTTCCTTTGGCAGATAGCTGCGAGCCCATTCTAATATCACAGTTTTATCCTTGAGGAAAAAAAAGACCAGTAGTGGCACCAGGACGATGTAGACCACCAGAGTAATGATGCCGATCACCGAGGAAAGCGTCTGGCGCAGCATGGCATCGGTGAGGTTGACAGCCTCCCGCCTTATCTGGTTGAGGTAGTTTTCAATATCTATTTCGCTGAAAATTGTCGGGTACTTTTCAGGTAGAGTGAGCACCAGGCGCTGTCCCTCAATAAGCATTTGCGGAACTTCCTGTAGCAGTTGTGTTGCTTGACGAACGAGCAGCGGCATCAGTAGAAGTAGCAAGGCCAGCATAAGCATAAAGAACAGGGTGAAAACTGCGCTTACCGCTACCATTCGAGGAATATTCAGACGCTGCATATTATGGATGATGCCTTCGAGCAGATAGGCGACAATCAGGCTGGCGATTACCGGGGTGAGATATCTTCCGGCGAAGAGGACAGCGAGCAGACCGGTAAGGAGCAGAACCGTCAGGATGATCATTTGACGATCGGACAAAAACCGCTTGAACCAGTCGTTGATAATATTCATTAATCCCTACTTTTGTAAGCCAAGATATTATTGTGTCGTATTTCTATTACTCAATGTCCTAAATGCTATCCACTTTTTCCTGATTTTTCCACCAGTTTTTATCGTAATCACTCGGATCTCTTAACTGTCAATATCTTGTTTTCCATAGGCTTTCTTAAAATGTAAGGATGGCTATCCCTTCTGTGGAATTGGACTGATGTGGCTCTGCATAACCATAAGAAATAAAGGAGAAGTAATTGCACCGTTTTCTTATATTTTTGATAATTTCATTCCCACTCGTCTAATTTTACAAAGGGTATATGGTAATATAATTTTAATCCACATAATAAGTAGTCCAAGAACAAGCTAAATGACAAAATGAAAACGGAACTTTTTGATAGCTGGACGGATAAATATGACAGCTGGTTTTCAACACCGGTTGGTCAATATGTCAAGATATACGAGTCTGCATTGCTTCTGGATTTGTTGAATCCCCAGCCGGGAGAGCTGATTCTTGATGCAGGTTGCGGGACGGGAATCTTCACCCGGGATGTTATTGCTGGAGGAGCGAAAGTAATAGGCATGGATATTTCGCTGCCCATGGTTGCCAGGGGGACTGAGCAGATGAGAGGACTCGACTTTGCAGGAATCTGCGGAGACATGTGCGCTCTTCCATTTGGCGAACAGTGCTTTGACCGGGTTTTCTCCATGACGGCGATTGAGTTTGTCCCCGATGCCCACAGAGTCATCGTTGAGTTGGAAAGAGTCACCAAAATCGGTGGTTGTATTGTCGTTACCACACTCAACAGCTTAAGCCCATGGGCGGAGCGACGCAGGCGAAAAGCCGAGGGCGGCCATGCACTTTTCCAGGATATCATTTTTCGCTCCCCAGCTGATATGCGCCGGCTCGTTCCGGAGGAAGCGATTATTCAAACCGCCATTCACTTTGAGAAAGATGATCCTATTGAGCGAGTTCCTCAACTCGAATTAGCCGGCAGCAACAAGCAACTGGAAACGGGAGCTTTTCTTGCGGCAAAATGGTGTAAAAAATAGTCTGAAAAAAGCAAAGGATATTTTACCACTCTTGGTTTCAATCAAGACACGTTCAGAAATTGCTTTTCGCTCAGCTCTTTACCTGGCTTGTATCAACCTTACTATGTGAAAGAGTATTGAGGAATTACCACAGACAAGATTGTTCACGATTGTGCAGATAACATCCGGCAATTTTGATGGTTTTTTCTCAAAGAGAGTAATCTTATTGTACCAATTGAGGTGTAACAATGGTCACAGATAATAAATTACCCATTTCTCTTCTTTTCATATTCTTCCTCATATTGTTGATATTGCCTAGCAACCTTGCTGCTCATCACGGTTGGGGATGGGCAACCAGTGAAGAGTTTGAGATTACCGGCAAAATAGTCGAAATACGCCTGGGCAACCCCCATGGTGAAGTGGATCTCCTGGTGGAAAATGCTGTCTGGGTTGTCGAAGTAGGTCAACCATGGCGGAACAGTCGGGTCGATCTCACCGACAACCTGGTTAAGGGCCGTGTTATAACAGTCCATGGACATCGTTCTGCCAACGCCGATGTTCGTCTGGTCAAAGCAGAACGAGTGGTCATCGACGGTGAGGATTACAATCTCTATCCCAACAGAGAATCGTAATAATAGTCACGTACCATCATGTTCGAAGCTTTCTTTGCTTCTCTTGATCAATCACCGCTGGCTCTTCTGCTGCGTGGTTCGATCTGGATTTATCCGGCGGTGAACACTTGCCATATACTGGGTATAGCACTTCTAGTCGGCAGTATCGTACCTCTTGATCTCAGGTTGATCGGCATCTGGTCCAGGGTGCCTCTGGCTCCTTTGCTACGGGTGTTGAGTACAACCGCCGCGCTTGGGATTGGACTGACACTCATAAGTGGCATGCTGCTGTTTATTACCCGTGCTTCAGCCTACATGGGCTCTACCGTTTTTCTTGCCAAAATGATTATTGTTACCGCCGGACTGGTGAATGGGCTGATCGTAAGACGAGTGCTTTCTCCCAACAATCTGCCGGTCTGGGTCGACAATGACAGAGTACCTCCGACTGTCCGAACAATGGCAGGGTTTTCGCTTCTGACCTGGACTATGGCTCTTGTTCTTGGTCGACTTATCGGCTATGTTCATTGAGCAATGATGAGTAGTGATTGTTTACGATCAGGCAAGTATTGTTACCTATTTAATTTTATTCAAAAAAACAGCTGAGTTGCATGTTGGGCAGCGCTATTGGAGATAGATGGAGTTTTGCATTTCACGATAGCTCAGCAATGCTCCTAGAGCATGTTGAACATAATCTATTCGAATTTCGTTGATCATCTTATCTTCAAATCGGCAATGCTGGCTAAAACGGCTGAAACCCCCTATGTTTGGTCCTTCGGTAATCTGGTTGTTTAGTAAAAATTTGATTCCACGTTTTACCGATTCCTCTGCTTGTTCCCGAATACTCCCGGATGGCAGGAAATTAAGAGTTGCCAACAACCCTTCCAGCCTGGTTGCCGTTGGTGCGATTCTGCCGTCTTTGCTAAACCCGCCATTGAGACATTGATCATTATTGTTCTGTATCTGCTCAAGAAGTATCGATTGAACAATTTTTTCGGCATGTCTGGTAAGAGTTGTTTTAATACTTATCTCCGACTTCGGAGCAATCCAAGAAATCGAGCTGGGAGACGCTTTTCTCAATGCGTCAACATCTTGCCGAAACAACCGCTCGGTTGCTAGCAATGCCCAATGGTCAGCTTCGACGTGTTTTTGATTTTCCCTTTTGCGGGCAAGATAACGCAGAGCATCGATTGCCGCTTCCAGCCAGCGCAAATCGCTATCGATCTCATAGAGCATGATCAAGCCAAGAACCGCCTCACCAGGATAATAAAGAGACTGCCAGGCAGTGCTTTTGGGGACATCACTATCAGGGTAGTATTTTGAAACGAAACTCCCATCGTAATTCTGCATAAACAGAAGGAAATTGCCCATTTCCCGGAGCATTTGTATCTCTATGGTCCCGGGAATCACATCTTCAACTTGGATAAGAGCAGCCAGGGCGAGGCCTGTACCGCCAAGCTTTGCCTGAAGAGGAGCCTGAGGCTTGCCGGTTAGCAAAGGTCGAGACCACAAGGCAAGCATGTTAGATTGATCGTCAACCGAGTCAAGACAGCAGTTGATTAGATATTGTGCAGATTTTCTGATGTTTTCGCTTAGATGTAAGCTTAGGTGCAGGTCTTCTGCTGATTTCGCATACAAAGCCATGGCGTAGAGGGTACCTGCATGTCTCAGAAAATTATATCGCAATGAGTCTGTTTCGTTGCCAGCAAGATCACGGTTATAGACAAAGCGACCGGAATCCTTAACACTTTTTTTGAGATAGCTTGCCGCTAGGGCAATCCGCTTCTCCAACACTTCCGGTTGTGCCTTTGAAACCGCTAGGAGTGGGGAAGCTAAAACAATGACGACAAGAAAAGATAGTAAAACCCTCATAAGATGCTCTGCTGTCTTATTTGTATAGGCAATCATCCGCTTACCAAAACTATCCCACAACATGAAGGGAAAGCAAATATTCCGTGATATTATTGCTCTGAAAAATGCAAAAGAGTATTTTCAGAGGATAAAAGTGGAATAAAACCTCCTTAAAGCCGTTGTCCTAATAGTCAATAATTAGGCAATAATTCTCTTGCTGCCTTGCAAAGTAAATACAGCTTTTTCACATCCAGGAGGTATCAAAATGTCTTCAAAATTTCTAAAGAATATAGCAATCATAGCTAGCCTGCTTGGTTTTATCGGTGTTTCGTCTGGTTGTGCCCTTTTACCAACTAAACTACAATCCACGCAACTCAGCGAGCAGGAAGTCCACTCATTATTTACAGAAAAAACAGTAATATCTCAGAATTTTAAAACCGGGACCATTTCTGCTTCCTACTACACCAAGGATGGCAAGGTACGTCAGTATCGCAAGGGAAAGCTTCGCACCGGCGAATGGAGAGTAAAAAAGAATGGTCAGAAGTGTATGCAGATGCAGTCCAAACAAGAAAGCTGCAGAGTGGTCAAACTTGAGAAAGATGGCCTATATCGCAAATATAAGCCGGATCTTTTCGCCTTACAGCCTGTAGTTGTTTATCACTCATTTATCGCTGACAACAGCCTGCAAGATGACTCAAACAGTTCCAGAAAGACAGTGCAGGCAAAATATGAAAACATGGCTTTACAGTATTACTTGGCAAAGAAAGGGTATTCACCCGGGCCTGCCGATGGGGTATGGGGTTCTCGCAGTCGAGATGCTTTACAGAAATATCAAGTTGCAAACGATCTTCCTATTGATGGAAGTCCCAGCCAAAAAATACTCATGCGCATGAAGGATATGTGATCCAGGGGTCAGTTACCAGCAGAACAATAACTGACTCACAACTATTTAGTTCCCATCATAAAACTGCCCTTTTGACAGATATCTTCGTTGTGCTCAAAATTTTATCCTCGGAATATCGACTATATGCCTGTGATAAAATTTTTCGCACGCCTTGATCTCAGCCAAAATTTCTAATTTTAGGACGGAAACTATTTAGTTTGCAAGTTGTGGTGTTAGAGAAGCTGGATTTTCTGTAAGAACGGACAATTTGCCTTCTTCTAGCTGCCAAAACTTATCCATATATTGCAATTGATTGCGATCGTGCGAAACCAGGAAAATAGTCGCTCCTGTATCGAGCAACAGCTTGCGAACCAATGCTTTGCCGTCGTCGTCCAGATTTTTGTCGGGTTCATCCAGCAGGATGAGCTGAGCATTGGATAAAGCGGCCCGGGTCAACAGAATACGACCAGTTTCACCAGTTGAAAGATTTCGCCCAGCTTCAGCTATATGACCGTTAAGTCCACCGAGGCGTTGGAGTACATTGGCCAGACCATAAGAACCGGCAACTCTTTCAATTTCTTCATCATTTGGACGACGCTTCATTCCCATGGTCAGAGCTCGACGTAGAGAGCCTGAGAGAATCGGGGAGTCGGCGTTGAGATAAATAAAGTGCTTTTTACTATTAATTACCCAAGAAGTCGCAGGATACCGGTCAAGCTCAATATGACCTGCTAATGGTTGCTCCATGCCGCCGATAAGTCGGAGCAGCAGCGATTTACCTGAACCGTTCGCACCAAGAATACCGATCTTCTCTCCTGGCTTGGCGATGGCACTGATGTTATCGAATCCATAGCCACACACCTTTCGCAGTCGCACCTGAGCGCCAACTCGATGGCCTTTTTTAGGTATGTTATCAGTTTCAGTGGGCAGCTGTTTGGCGGCAAACAAGACGAGGCAGCGCTTACGTGCAGCGTTCCAAGCACAATATCGGTCCCAGACAGCACCAAGTTCCCGCATCTTTTGGATCAGCATGCCCAGAGCAGCCAGAGCACCAGCTGTTTCTGCCCCGGAGACGTTGCCATTCAGGGCAACGGCAAGTAGTAAAGCAACTGCCACGCCACTGGTAAAATCCGGGATGATCCGGATCATCGAGGCAATGCGTTGGCGGTCAAGAACTGTTGTGATCATCGTGGCGGTGTGTCTCTCGATCTGTCTGAGCTCACGATCCAAACGCCCAAGGAGACGGAGCTCACCAGCATATGGCAAACGTTCCGTGACGTTGGCAGCCAACTTCGACCTCCTGCTCCGCAAGAGAGTGTGTGATCTCAGCAGGCTTGGTCCTGCCGCCGCCATAAAGAGCAAGCCAAAGATCAAGGGTATAAGTGCGGCAATAGCCAGCTCTTGATGAATATGCAGAAGGACAATTGCGATAATCGGCATCACGATAGCACCGGTGAGTAGACGAGTCACACCGCGGCTCACCCATGAACGTATTGCTGATAGATCTCCAACAAATCGAAGAGACAGGCCGCCAAGGCGTCGCTTTGCCAGTTCTGTCGACGGCAGATGGGCTATGTGTTTGAAGAGGTTGATCCGCAGCTCGGCGGCAAATTCCTGACCGAGTTTTTCTGAGACCATACGTTCGTACCAACGAAAAATGGCGATTGCTGCGCCGGAAAGAGCGATAAATATTACTGGCAAAAGGGTTATGGTGACGACGTCTTGTGAAAGTTCGGCAAAAATTTCTCGGGTTGCAAACGCGGCTCCACCCGAGGCAACAGCTTGCAGGAGAGCTAGAGCAGCAATGATTGCCAGGCGGGGAAATCTCTTGTTTGCTGTTATTTTAGGGAAATCACTCATATTGCAATGTCAGCCAGCTCATTGTTTTGGGTGCAGTTGAACAGGCTGCTGGCCTGGGCCGGATCACGCAAACTCTCTCTCGACAGGACGGTCAATCCGGTGGCTTCTTCTGCTTCCTGGACATTGAGAGGGGAACTGCTTATCAGGCCGGTCAGGGCAAGTGGGGTTATGCCTATTTCAGCCAATTTATGACAGCCTCCCACCGCCGACAAGGAGTCGGGTATGGCATACAGGAATGCATTTACAACCCTGCGAAAATGTGAACTGCGCAAAAGTGCCGCAGTCTCCTGTTGGAGAACACCGTCAGCGATTTCAACAACCGCTACGTTGCAGCCATTGTGAGTAGAAGTGCTTAACAGGGTATCCAATGCAGCAAGTATTTGCTGCAGCGGTTGCTGGTAGGTTGATACCATACCGGCATCGATAAAGTCGGCAATATAGTCAGCACCGGCATCTATATAGGCATTGTAATCGCCAAAGGCGCCGGTGCCGGTGAGCTTGATTGCTGCAACCTTTAGCCCGGCGCCTTTAAAACCATGGACGAGTGAGGCAACGGCATCTGTTTTACCCGAGTTCATTGAAGCACCTACCAGGGCAACAGTGTAAAGGCTGTGCAATGGTATGGCCCTGGGCAGGCTATAACGCTTGAGGTTGAGTGTACCGCCGTTGAAGTCAGTTAATAGACCGATGGGAACAATGCGTGTTGGTCGCTTCACCTTATTATTGCGAAAACGCATTCTTCCCAGGCAACCGCCGCCTGCGAGAAGATCTGTACTCTCTTGTTGTATCTCAGCCACTCCTTCGAACTGATCTGAAGCGTAACGGGCACCGCATGCTGCGACAATGAGATCTCCTTCATAAAGGGCGGAGGGGCGGCCATGAGGAAGCTGAATGCGCTTATGAGAGCCGATGCTCTGTACCCGGCCAAGGACCAAATCGCCTGATTGAGCTGCCGTAACGTTTCGGTTGAGTTTTACCGCATCTTTTCTATTCACTCTGCGAGTGGAAAAGGCCCATTTCGCGTTTTGAATTGCATCGAGATTATTCAACAGTTGTAAAGGTTTCATATTCGTACCTCTTGGTGTTAGGTATGTGCGCAGATATTTCGGCTACATGATTAAAAATTTCCTAATTAGGTAGGTATTTCAAAACGGTATTGGGCTTATTGCAAAAAATTTTGTCCATCAAGTTACCGTAAACAACGCAATCGTTTAAACTATGGCCACAGCCTTGCAGCTCATGGAGAGAAATCTGGGATTGAATGTTAAGCTTATTGGCT
>JASJDT010000090.1 GCA_030065655.1 Desulfocapsaceae bacterium
GACTTTGGTTCGAATCCGTCGGGCATGAAAACCCGAGCGGTGCGCAACAGCGATGGCACCTGGTGTATCAACGGCACCAAGATGTGGATCACCAACGGCTCCATCGCCGATGTCGCTGTGGTCTGGGCGCAGACTGAGGAAGGCGTACGCGGGTTTCTCGTGGAAAAAGGGACGGAAGGATTTCAGGCGCCACGGATGAAAGGGAAATGGAGCCTGCGGGCATCGGTGACCTCCGAGCTGGTTTTTGACAATGTTATCGTTGCCGAGGAGAAAAGTCTTCTTCCTCATATAAAGGGACTTAAGGGTCCGCTTAGCTGCCTGACTCAGGCCCGCTACGGCATTGCCTGGGGAGCGTTGGGAGCTGCAGACAATTGCTACCAGACGGCGCTTGAGTATGCCCAGTCCAGGATCCAATTTGACAAACCGATAGCAGCCTTTCAGCTCCAGCAGCGTAAGCTAGCGGAAATGGTGACGGAACTGACCAAGGGACAATTACTGGCCTATCAGCTGGGACGAAGGAAGGATGCTGGTACTTACACGCCCGCCCAGGTCTCCATGGCCAAGATGAACAATGTCCAGATAGCTCTTGAGATTGCCAGGACGGCAAGAACCATGCTCGGCGCTAACGGAATAATGGGTGAGTATCCGATTATGCGGCATATGAATAATCTCGAATCGGTCTACACCTATGAAGGCACCCACGACATGCATACACTCATTATTGGCCAGGAGGTGACTGGAATCCCGGCATATCGCAGTTAAAGTGGGCTATGCCTTACAATTAAGGTAAAGAGAAGAATTTCTTGAAATAAATCAAAAAATCATGATAGATTTGATTTCATGAATAATAAATTACCTTCTCTTTGTTTGGCCTTTTTCTCTATCCTGGTTTTTACCACTATTGCCCTTGCTGCTCAGAAGCCTGCTGCTACAAGTAGCAGCAGCCAGGGTTCATCGCTTTCACCGATATTCAGTCTCCTGCTGGGATCCAATGAAGATCAGCAACCACCCTCGTCTAACTATCCTTTAAAACATGGACGTTGGGGGCTGCCCGAAGATACTCTGGTCTTACCGGGCAAGGCAGATGGGCAAGGCTACTATTACCCGGATATTCAGGCTGCCTTTCCCGATGTGGACTGGCAGAGCCTGGAGCGTCTGTATATTCCGGCAGGTAGCTATAATTTTATCAATATAGGTAATCTACCCAATCGAACCCCGGAAAATCCGCTCATCATTACCAACTTCGGCGGACAGGTGAGAGTTGGTGGGCATGGTCACTACTATCTCTTTGTCATTGGCGGAGGCAAGAACTGGGTGCTGACTGGCCGGTACGACCCGCAATCATCGACTGGTGATGCTAACTATCCTGGCCACTGGGACAGACGCTACCAGAACAGCCGGGACAGTTATGGCATAATGGTTGACGATAATTTCGTCCGTTCAAGTGTCAGCGGTATATCAATCGGTGGCGGTGCCTCTGATTTTGAAGTGGAGTTTGTGGAAATCCGCCAGGTCGGTTTTGCCGGCATGGTGGTGAAAACCGATGACAACGGTGATGCCACCATGGAAAATATCAAAATCCATGATACCTATATCCATGACACTCTCAGCGAGGGGTATTACATCGGCTCCACCCAGCAACAGCCGCAACACCAGGTACGCAACCTGGAACTCTATAATAACCGGATAGTCCGCAGTGGCACGGAGGCCATTCAGATAGGCAATCTGGGCGGCAATGTCCACATCTACAACAATGTCTTTGTGTTATCCGCCGTGCACTGGAAAGATGCCTTTCAACCGTGGCAGGATGGCAATCTGCAGATTGGCAACAGAACGGGTGATTTGCTCGTCGAAAACAACGTATTCATTGGGGCGGCCGGCAATATGGCCTTTGGTTCCGGGCAGCAGATAGCAGGGGATAGCTATCCCCAATCCTCCACCGTCACCTTCCGGAACAACTATTTTTCCTCAACCAGAAATCTTTTCTTTTACCTGCGCAACGATGAATTTCCCGGTTTGCGTTACGTCTTCGATGGTAATTATTTCACCCACATGGATTTTCAGCGCGATGAGATCGATGCGGGTGCCAATCCTCCGCAGAACATGATCCGCAGCTTCACCCCGGTGCCCGTTGAGTTCACCGACAATATCTGGAATGTCGATTTGAATTTCTGCAATTCACTTCCCGATGGCAATGGCAGCAAAAATAACTACAGTGGCTCAGGCAACATTTTTGAGCCTCCGCCGCAGTTGCGCTTTCTGGATAACGGTCTGGCAGATGATTTTGATTATCTCAAGCTCGAGGTGTGGTCGGCAACTGCTGGAAGAGGGGGAGACCAACCCATTAGCTATGAGCAGGATGATATTGTCATGCATCTGGGGATTCCCTACAAGTGCCTGCTGGCAAGCTGTGTGCCTGGTAAGGTACCGCCGGACAACCCGGGCTTCTGGCAGCAGCTCCCCTACTTCAGTGATGACTGGCGAGTGAAGACCGATAACGGACTTCGCAACATCGGTCTGATGTATTGAGTGAGTCGCATCTCCTGGCTTTTTTCTTTCAGGATTTCCCGGATGTGGCTATTTTCTCCAGTTCGTAGAGAACTTCCAGGGCCTGGCGTGGCGTAAGGTCATCGATGGTCAGCTTTTTTAAATATTCTCGTACCGGATCGGTGGGCGACTGGAAGAGAGAAAGCTGACTCGGTTTGTGTTGCTTCTCCTCGTTGGCGATATTCTTGATATTTTTCTTGCCACCACTGCCGGCTAGCTCCCCTGTTTCAATGGTTCGCAGTATTTCTTTGGCCCTGTTCACCACTTTATCCGGTACTCCTGCCAGTCCAGCGACCTGGATGCCATAGCTTCTGCTGGTACCGCCGCGCACCAGCTTATGAAGAAAAATGATGGTGTCGTTCCACTCCCGCACGGCAATGGAAAAATTCTGTACCCGATCCTGCCGGCGAGCCAGTTCGGTGAGTTCGTGATAATGGGTGGCAAAAAGCGTTTTAATGCCACGATCATCCTTACTCACCAGGTGTTCGGCCACAGCCCAGGCAATGGCCAGCCCATCGAAGGTCGATGTTCCCCTGCCGATTTCATCCAAAATAACCAGGCTTCTGGTCGTGGCATTATTGAGGATATTGGCGGTCTCGTTCATCTCTACCATGAAGGTTGACTGCCCCCGACGCAGATCATCCATTGCTCCTACCCGGGTGAATATTCTATCGACGATACCGATATGGGCTTTACTCGCCGGGACGAAGCTGCCCATCTGCGCCAATAAAACAATGAGTGCCGTCTGCCTCAGTACTGTAGACTTTCCGGCCATGTTGGGTCCGGTTATGATAATCACCTCATCGCGCTCCTGGTTGAGGCTGATATCATTGGGAACGAACTTGCCACTGGGCAGAGCCTTTTCAATAACCGGGTGTCTGCCCTCCTCGATGATGATTTCATCGCCCATATCGACGGTGGGACGGCGATAATTGTGGAGATGGGCTATCTCGGCAAGAGCTGTGAAAAAATCTATCTGCGCGAGAAGATTGGCGACCACCAGCAGCTTTGAGCTGGCCTGGGCCAGGGTTGAACGGACATCTAGGAAGAGTCTATATTCCAGGTCAAGGCGGCGGTCCTGGGCACTGACGACTTTATTTTCATATTCCTTGAGATCAGGGGTAATGAATCTTTCGGCATTGACCAGCGTCTGCTTGCGGATGTAATGCTCTGGAACCTTATCACTGTGAATCTTGCTCACCTCGAGGTAGTAGCCGTAGACTTTATTGTAGCCGATCTTCAGCTTGGGAATGCCTGTGGCTTCCCGTTCCTTGGCTTCAAGATTCAAGATGTGCTGTTTGCCGTCGCGCAAAATACTTGCCAATTCATCGAGTTCTGCCGAGTAGCCTTCCTTGATGAGATTGCCGTCCCGAAGGGTGATGGGTGGTTCTTCGTGGACGGCGCTTTCAAGCAGTTCGTAGAGGTCCGTGAGCGTTACAAACTGCTCGTCAATCTCCTGGAATTGCTGGACTGAGCATTTGCCCAGAAGCTCTTTTAGCATTGGCAGTTTGGCCAGAGAGTGTTTCATGGCCAGCATGTCCCGACCATTGCCGCTGCCCAATACCATCCTGCTGTTGAGTCGTTCCAGATCAAAAATGGCGGTTAGCGTTTCACGAAGATCATGGCGTAGCGAATTGTGTTTGTAGAGAAAATTGACTGCTTCCAGACGTTTGTTGATTTCCTCCATCTCCTGCAATGGAAAAAGCAGACGATCCTTGAGCAGACGGGCTCCCATAGGCGTACAGGTCTTATCAATGACCGAGAGTAGAGAGCCTTCTCGCGTCCCGCCGATTATTGTCTGGGTGAGTTCGAGATTGCGCCGCGAGGAATCGTCGATGAGCAGGATGGATTCGAGATCGATGGGGGTGAGTGTCTCGATGTGGTTTATCGCAGCCTGCTGCATTTCCTGCACATAGTCGAGGAGTACACCGGCGGCAATCAGTCCATCCTTCATGGTGTCGCAGCCGAATCCCGATAGGTTGATGACTTTGAAGTGATTCTGCAGAATATCCCGGCATGAGCCAAGATGGAAAAGATCATCGTCCTTTTCAGTGATACAGAGTCCTGGCAGCAGTGGCTCAATAATATCGAGCAGGCTTTGCAACCCGTCGAGATCACCGGCGTTAACCAGTAGCTCAGCGGGCATCATTCGGGAAAGTTGATCAATAACGGTATCATAGTTTTCGGAATCATCGACGAACTCACCCACCAGAAATTTGCCAGTGCTGAGGTCAAGGAAGCTGAGACCGAAGACGTCCTTTTCAGCTTTCTGCCTTCTGTTGATGGCGGCCACATAATTATTGGACTTATCGTCGAGCAGTTGATCATCAGTAACCACACCTGGAGATATGGTCTGAATAACTTCACGCTTGACGATACCCTTGGCCTGGGCCGGGTCTTCAGTTTGTTCGCAGATGGCTACGCGATGACCGGCCTTGACCAGTTTAGCGATATAGGTACGCGAGGCATGGTAGGGAATGCCGCACATGGGCACCCTGGCAGTGTCTGCCTTATTGTTTCTCGAAGTAAGAGTGATGGCCAGTATTTTTGACGCCACTTCGGCATCATCGAAAAACATCTCGTAGAAGTCACCCATGCGGTAAAAAAGAATGGAATCAGGATTCTTTTCCTTGATTTCGAGATACTGCTGCATCATAGGGGTGAGGTTGGCCGGTTGGGTCATCTGCTTATATCGTCTTAGTTTTTTGGGTTTTGCTTATTAGCTATTCTATCAATTGTTGTGGGTTTATCATGCCATCAAGTTCAAATCTGTCTGTGATCGTCCTGAGAGGCCTGCCGAGAAGGTGAGGTTTATGCTATTTTCCCAGCGACGGCTTGCAGACGAAGTACCGGTAAACAGAAACCTGGAACGTATCTCATCGGTCCACAGCCAACGTAAACAATTCGGCTTGGCAGCTGGAGCCGTCAACAGTGAGCTTTGCGTAGGAGGGTGGGGCACCGTGCGGGCCTGAGCTATGGAAACTGCCGGGATTGACAAAAAGAATATCGCCATAGCGGTGGCAGACCGGTTGATGGGTATGGCCATAGATAATGCAGTCCGCCTCGGGAAATATTGCCCACATCCTCTCCTCGATATTGTGTCGCGAGCCGGTACCATGACAGATGCCGATTACCTGGTTTTCAATCTTAACCACTCTTCTATCGGGGAGTTGCTTCTGGACGGCCATATCGCACATGTTGCCGTGGACGGCATAAAGTACTTTGGACTGAAATACCTCAAGTACAATCAGGCTGGTTATATCGCCGGCATGGAAAATCACCTCACAATCGTTGAATGCCTGGTCAAGGTCATCCTTAAACCGCTGATTTACCATGGACATATGCGTGTCAGACAGAATTCCTGCGCGTATCATGTGCTTGTTTCCTCTCCTTGATTGGGAGACTATTATACATATCCAAGGGAATGGAAGCATGAAAAAAATCGGTGGTAGCAAAAATCAATCTCAATCCAGCAAAGCCCTGTGAAACAGGTAATTTGCTCGGAATTTGATTTATCATTGCGGAATAGGACCGCAAATAGGTATACTGAATGGTTACATCAGCTTTCTATCTGAGTCACCGATAGGATTGATGTGGGCTGATGGTTTCTTTCAGCAGGTACAAGGGTGGTTGAGCCAAGCAAATAAAAATCAAAAATACAAGCGAAGATAAATCTATCCGGAAGAAGACCGCTTTGGCAATGAACGGACAGGTCTTCCGGAAACAATGGAGAGACATATGTACAGTGCATCAGACCTACGCAAGGGCTTAAAAATACAGATCGATGGAGATCCCTACATCATCACGGAGTTTGAATTCTCCAAGCCAGGAAAAGGCCAGGCCCTTTATCGATGCAAAATGCGGAACATGATCAGCGGTAATCAATTCTCACAAACTTACCGCTCCAACGATAAGTTCGAAAAAGCTGCCCTGGAAGAGCGTAAGATGCAGTATCTCTATAACCAGGGTGACGAATATCACTTTATGGACACGGAAAGCTACGAACAATTGTTTATCACTGCCGAGCAACTGGGAGACAACATCAACTTCATGATCGATAACATGGAGATCGATGTGTTGTTCTTTGACAACAAACCCATTGATGTCAGCCTGCCGATCTTTGTCAATCTCGAGGTCACCAAGGCCGATCCCTGGGTCAAGGGAGACACTTCGGGCACCGATACCAAGCCGGTTACCGTGGAGACAGGATTTGTCCTGCAGGTGCCTCCATTTGTCGAAGAAGGTGATAAAATTCAGATTGATACACGTACAGGTAATTACGTAACCCGCGTCAAAGAGTAGGATATGCTTGCCCCGACAGAGCTGCATATTCGTGCAGCTCTTTTTCGTGCCATCCGCACCTTTTTTGCTAAACAGAATTTCCTTGAGGTGGATACGCCAATCCGCCAGCCCGTTCTTCTTCCGGAAGCAAATATTCAACCGCTGCGTGCCGGTGATTATTTTCTGCAGACCTCGCCGGAATCATGCATGAAGCGTCTGCTTGCTCGTGGCAGCGGTAATATCTACCAGATTTGCCCCTGTTTCCGCAAAGAAGAGAAGGGCAGATTGCATCTTGAAGAATTCACCATGCTGGAGTGGTACCGGGTTGAAGCCTCCTATCTTGAGTTGATAAAGGATTGCCGGGACCTGATCACCTTTGTCGTCGGTGAGCTCAAGCTTCAGTTCCCTCAACTTGCAGAAAAAAACAACGGCCTCTTTCGCTATTTAAACGAGGGAGATTGTTTTCAGCAGCGCCTATTCACCGTGACCGAAGCGTTCGCCACCTGGTGTCCACTTACACTGGAAGAGGTCCTCGCCAAAGAGTGTTTTGATGAGATGCTGGTGGAGTATATAGAACCACATCTGGGCCAGGGAGAACTGAGCTTTCTCTACGATTATCCGGTCAGTATGGCATCACTTGCCCGCAAGAAACATGATGATCCGATGGTGGCCGAACGTTTTGAGATGTACATCGAAGGTCTGGAAATCGCCAACGGCTTTTCGGAGCTGACCGATGCGGACGAGCAGCGGCAGCGTTTTGAAAAGGAGCGCGAACTGCTGTCCAAGATGGTAGGGGAGGAGTTATCAATGCCGGAAAAATTTCTTGCCGATCTCAACAAGCTACCACCGTCTGCCGGGATTGCCTTGGGGGTAGATCGTTTGTTTATGCTTATCCTTGGGAAAAGCGATATTACTGAAGCGGTGAGCTTCGCTCCGGATGATCTGTGAAAAAAATGTTGGTGATATGAGCTTAACCAAAGGATAAGCATGATGGATTTTTCCGAATTGATGCAGGCCAGACAAAGCGTACGTTCCTATACCAACGAACCGGTGGAAGAATGGAAGATAGAGCGTCTTATCGAAGCAGTCAGGTTAGCACCCTCAGCCAGCAACTCGCAGCCCTGGAAACTGATCATCGTCAACGACCCTGAAAAAAAAGACAGGGTTGCGAGAGCCACATATTCAACCCTGGTCTCCTTTAACCGTTTCGCTTCGCAGGCACCGTTGTTGGCAGTGCTGGCCATCGAACGGCCAAAGGTTATCACTCAAATCGGCGCAACCCTCAAAGACCGCGAGTTCCCCCTCATCGATATCGGTATCGCCGCCTCCCAATTCTGCTTGCAGGCCGCTGCTCTCAACTTGGGTACCTGTATGCTTGGTTGGTTTGACGAAAAGGCTATCCGCGACATTCTGGGTATCCCTCAAAAGGTGCGAATCGGCCTGGTGCTTACCGTGGGCTATAGCGATGAGCCACCACGTAAAAAGATTCGCAAAAAAAAGGAGCAGATGAGCGCATTTAATAACTATTTTTAGCAAGCAGTACTCTCTACAACAATTTTCCAGATTGAGTCTCAAGTAGTTCTATTCTATCCTCACTCACTTTCGCTCCACTTCCTGTTTTTTTTAAGTTACCTTATATGTGAGTATCCTACTGATGGAGTGCGTAATGAGATTCAAATCATTGGTGAGCTTGACAATAATAGGCAAGGAATATCAGGCATTAAAAAAGTGAAAGCGTTAGGGTGAATGGCAAAGGAGGATCGATGAATTTCTTGGAAAGAATGAATGCGGCCCTGCTCTATATTGAAGAGCATTTAACCCGTGAAATTGACCAGGAACGTCTTGCCCGTCTGGCAGGAACCTCAAATTTCCAGTTTCAAAGGGTCTTCAGCTTCATAACCGGAGTCTCGCTTGCCGAATACATTCGCAGGCGTCGCCTTACCCTGGCTGCCACCGAGATTCAGACAACAAAAAAACGCATTCTCGATATCGCTTTCGATTTTGGCTATGAGAGCCATGAATCGTTTACCAGGGCATTCAAAAAGATCCATAATATCTCTCCTTCACAAGCACGCAATCCCGGCGTAAGCCTGAAAGCTTATCCGAGGATCACATTCACCCTTACCGTTTCGGGAGTTACGGAGATGAACTATCGCATTGAAAAAAAACCACAGTTCCGGATGTTTGGTAAAGAGAGAATCATATCCACAGTAGATGGGCAAAACTTTATTGATATTCCCAAATTTTGGCAGGAAAGTTTAGCGGACGGCACCGTGGAAACGTTATGTAGGGCGACTGGGCTCACAGTTGCTGAAAATCATACAGGGCAGTATGCCGTTCATGCGATCATGTGCCACCGCAAGACCTCGGATGATACCTTTCCATATATGATTGGCGGGATGGTGACCGAACAAAGCGATACCACCGGGTATGATGTGGTAGAGGTGCCCGAATTGGATTGGGCTGTATTTACCACCGAAATGTATACGGATGAAACGCTGGTGGAAGAAATCCAGAAGGTCTGGAAACGGATTTTTATGGAGTGGTTTCCCACTTCCGGCTATGTCCATGACAGCGGTCCGGAGCTTGAGGTTTACTGCACAGCAGGTCCGGGAAAGGACTATTGCGAGATCTGGATACCCGTTAAAGCACGATAATCTGTTGGCAAAAACCAGATTGAGACTTCTACACTGGACGATTCAGGCAATTACCAAACTATCGTCAAAAATGGACAGATTTATTGTTCCTGGATGGAAAAATAAATCTGTCCCCTTTTCCCTTTCAAACAAGCCACATAAGCGCTAGTTCTTCATAACCTAAAAGAAGAAATCGCCTATTTTCTCATAATGATTTTGCGTCTTAATTCTCATCATACTTTGGTACACTTTCTACAGTAGATAATTGTATTGTAAATCAAGGGTAAAAGTCTTAGGCTGATCGCTGAAAAGGCGTACTTAATAATCTTGACGCAAAAACTTATCATAACCAACCAACATGTCAGCCACTGGCTTTACCAAGTTCACTAAGGATGTTTTTCTCTTTGGCCAGCTCCCGTCAGCCATTGAACAGCTTCTTTGCAAGGGTTCCGACCCTCATTCAGAGTATGCTTCAAGCCAGGATTCGCTCATCTCTTCCCAGTTAGAGCAGGAAAGCCAGAGCGCACTTGTCAATATACCCTTTCCACTCGCGGTCGATGATGTAAGCCACTATCATCGCAATCAGGCTGAGAATGTTTTCTCCGCCAGCAAAAACAGTCCGTTAAAACGGATCATTCATGTGAGCCGCCTGGGGGCGCATCGTCCGGATAAAACCGGGCCCATTCTTGGCTGCTATGAAATGGAGAGGCAACTGAACTGGTTGCGTGACCCTTCACTTTTGCACCTTCGTTGCGGTTTTTTTCCCGATGAGGTTATTGATCATCTTTTTTTGGTGCCGGAAAACGGGAGTATAGTGTCACTCTTATCTCCCACAACACCTGTACCTGTTGCTGATCCTGGAAAGATTAGCCAATACATCTTCTCTGCGCTGGAGATCCCTGCCAAGACAGGTAAATTTATCGAGCAGCCTGAGCCAGCAG
>JASJDT010000091.1 GCA_030065655.1 Desulfocapsaceae bacterium
TCATGAGCAATTCCCGCCGCCATCTTGCCAAGGGCGGCCATACGGCGGGATCGCTCAAGCTGGAGTTCCATTTCCTTAAGAGCGCTCATGTCCCTGAGAATAAGGACTTTGCCAATCTGCTGCCCATCACTGTTTTCAAGGGGTGAACAGCTTATCCGTAAGGGAATGGTTTTGCCGTCGCTGATGCGGCACTCGGTTTCGTGTTCAAGTAGCTGGTCACAGGCTGAAGTAAAGCTAGTATTGCAGTAAGGCAGCACGTCCTGCACTCTTTCAGTCTGCAGTTGCGAAAAATCAACGTCAAACAACTCTTCCGTATTGCGGTTGCAGGAGACTACCCGGTCATCGGCATCAAGCGTGATAATACATACTGGTATAGATTCTATGACGTTGTCGGTGTAGAGCTTCATATCCGCTAGATTTAAACTGGTCACGCGAACCTGCTGGTAAAGGAAGAGAAAGTATAGGCCGGCACTCCCCACGAGAAAAAGAATCGCTCCCATAAAAATGGCGTGCCGGACATCCTGCTGTCGGGCCAGGTCGAATTGGCGGGTGAGCAGGCCAATGGAGAGAATCATCTTGCCCTCTGCTCCAGGGTACATCTGGTTCATATATTTTGAGTGCATGTGCCTGTGCATCGGGGCTCCTCTGGCTTGAAAAAGTTTAAAGAGCCGGTACACTCCAGTTTCCCTGTCGAGTTTGGTAATGAGACGGTTCTCCGTAAGGATTTGGTTGATCTCATCATCGCTAAGAGTCAGGGCGGGACTTCTGCCGAACTGCTCATCGACGTGTCGGTTAGCATCTGTGACGAGTATATATTCAATATCCTTGTCTTTAGAGTATTCCTCAAGCAGCGTGTGCAGCGGATTGCCCCCACCCATATGATGCATCATTGTCGTTCTGCTGCCCGCTTCGATAGAACGGATGATGGTTTCACCCTTGTCCCGCAGAAATTTTTCCATGAGGGCCTGCTCACGATCAATGTTGCGCAGTGTCGAGAAAACCAGAACAACAGCAAGTGCCGTAGTGGCAAGCAGTAAACCCACCACTGTTCTGGACAAATGAAAAGATCGGGTGGAGCGTGGGATTCTCGGTTGAGTGTGCTTATCTTCTTTCATAGTGCCAGCTGGAAGAGGCGCTTTCCGCCTTTTCAACAGTTGTAGATTTATTGAGTGTATATTTTTGTTATGCCAATTATTGCAAAGATTACGCCAGCGAATCTTTCGGCTATATGTGTTGAGATCATTGGAGATTGCGTCAGGTTGCTCGTCGCTGAGACAAAGAACTGTCTAATAATTGTACAGGAGAGCCATGGCGGTGTCAATTTTATGGACAGCTAAACTCAGAGATGATTGTTGAGAAACATTCTCACTCTGGCTTTTAGCTGGCTGTAGAGGGTTGCTGGTATCTGGCATGCTAGTTGCTCATTGAACAAGTACTGGCGACGTGGAGCTTTCATAATTATGAGCAAGCGGCAGAGTACAAACAAAAAAACGAATTTTTCAAGGAGAACAGCAAAAATGAATAAAATAAGTCTTTTTACCGTAATCTTTACTCTGTTCCTGGCAACAGGAACATTGGCCATGAAAGACATGGATCATAGCAAAATGAATCATGGTAGTGAGCATAAGGACGGGACATTTACCCATGCAGCCATGGCTGGAGAAACCCATGCTGAGTTTCAGGTAATGGAACTGGCCAGCATGAATATGAAGGACCCCGATGGCAATACCCATCATGTCATGGCCACATTCAACCAAAACGGTGAAAAACTCGAAAAGGTTGTGGGGAAAGTCAAGATGGTATCGCCTTCGGGAAAAGAGCAGCTTGCCTCACTTGAAGATTTTGGCAGCGGTGTTTTTGCAGCCAATTTCACCATTGATGAACCCGGGAAATGGGGAGTCATCTGCCTCTTCAAGGCAGGTGAGGATCAGCATACGGTGAAATTCTGGTACCCACATATGGCTATGTAAAAAGATCGACTTCGGAGCACATTCTAGACCGAATGGCTCCGAACGTCTCACCGTGATGATTAGCTTTATTTGTTGTTGTTTCCTTAATGAAAATCAGGAGGCGCTGGTGTGGTAAGGACAAAAAAAAGAGTTGCCCGGTTTGCGGCCCCTGGAAAAATCCGTGGTATTCTGGGTGGGTTATTGCTTGCGACCATGCTCTGTTTTTCAACCGTTCCCGAAGCTGTGGCTTCATCGGTTGGGCTTGAGCTTGGCAGGGCAGTGAGAATGGTCCAGCAAAATGACCCCTGGCTTGTAGAGAACCGGCACTCTCAGGATGCTGTTGAAGCACAAGGCATAAAAGCCGGAACATATCCAGATCCAACAGTGTCGCTGGGTTTTGCCAATCTTCCCACCGACACTTTCAATTTTGATCAGGAACCAATGACGCAGTTTAGGGTGGGTGTCACCCAGATGATGCCCAGGGGTGACAGTCTGGCAATTAAACAAAAGCAATTGCAGACCCTGGGCAAGCAATTTCCGCAACAGCGCCGGGATCGCCGGGCGCAAACTGCAGTTATCGTGGGCCAGCTTTGGCTGGATGCATTCAAGGCCCAGGAAAGTGTTGCTTTGATCGAAGAAGACCGACCACTCTTTGAGCAGCTGGCAGATGTAGCAGAGGCCAGCTACTCATCGGCACTAGGCATGACCAGACAGCAGGATATCGTGCGGGCCAGTCTTGAGCTTACCCGACTGGAAGATCGCCTGACCATGCTGCGCCAGCGTCAGGAAGTCTTTCTCGAAAAATTGTTTGGCTGGATGCAGGGTTCGTTTGGCGCAGAGTATCTACCAGCCGGGAAAGAGATTGTTGATGACAGACCAGTTTCATACGATTTGGATCGAAATCTACCCACTGTGAATAGGCTGAATAGTGAACTCTACTCTGATCCCGGAAAACACGATCCTGCCAAACTCTACGAATATTTCTCCTCACATCCCGCGGTAATGGCTCTGGAGAAGAAGATAGAGGCCAGCAGGCTAGGTGTCGACCTTGCCCGGGAAAGCTATAAGCCCATGTGGGGAGTCAATATGGCCTATGGGTACCGGGACGAAACGCCGGCATCTGGAGAACTGGCAGATTTTTTCTCTTTGGGGGTAAGCTTCGATCTGCCTGTCTTTACTAAAAACCGGCAGGACAAGGATGTTCAGGCAGCCGTTTCCCAGGCTGAGGCAATCAAGACCAGGAAATGGATGCTTGTTCGTAACATGATAGCGGAATTTGAAAAGAATCGCGCTCAACTCCAACGCCTGACTCAGAGGCAAAAGTTGTATCGAGATCAGTTGCTGCCGCAAATGCATGAGCAAGCCGAGGCATCGCTTACGGCGTACACCAATGACGACGGGGATTTTGCCGAAGTTGTGCGTGCCCGCATCGCCGAGCTCAATGCCAGGATCGATTCCCTGGATATTGATGTTGAAAAACAGAAAACCATAATCAGGTTGAACTATTTCTTGATGAATGATGCCGATGAAATTGTGGCAACCAGATCAGTGAAATGAGTATTTTTTTTTATAATGCTGAAGAGTTTTCATAGGTAATTGGCTGTGGTGCGAGGATAAGCACCGGCAAGATAATAGCCAAATGGAGTGAATGGAGTGAATAAAGATGAAAAAAGCAATCAGCGCATTGATTATCCTCATAATCGGTGCTGCCCTAGGTTTTTCCATAAGCTTTACCAAGCATACTGAAATACAGCAACTCATTGATCCTTCTGCACAATCCGGAGGGGAAGAGGCTAAATCAGCAAAGAAGGAGCCACTTTACTGGGTAGCACCGATGGATGCCAACTATCGCCGGGATAAGCCTGGAAAGTCACCTATGGGTATGGATCTCGTGCCCGTTTATGAAGAGGATGTCGGCAGCGGGGATGCGGGGCCAGGGACGGTGAAAATATCTCCTGAAGTTATCAACAATCTGGGGGTGCGAACGGCCGGTGCCCGCATGGGTGAGCTGCATTCCTTCATTAAGACGGTTGGGTTTGTGGAGTATGATCAGGAGCAGTTGGTCCATGTTCATCCACGGGTGAAAGGTTGGATAGAAAAGCTCTACATTGAGGCTACCGGAGACCCTGTCAGAAGGGGGCAGCCGCTTTATGATATTTATTCTCCGGAACTGGTTAATGCCCAGGAAGAATTATCGCTGGCTTTACAGCGCAACAACCAGCGACTCATTAGAGCTGCGGAATTACGTTTGCAGGCACTTCGTGTACCACAACAGATCATCGCCAATATCAAACGGAGTGGCGATGTGCAGCAGAATATTACCTTCCATTCACCCCAGACCGGAGTGGTCGATGACCTGGTCATTCGCGAGGGATTTTATGTGCAACCGGGATCGACCATTATGTCCATCGGCTCCCTCGATCAGGTCTGGGTGGAAGCCGAAGTTTTCGAACGCCAGGCTTCTCTGGTCAAAGTGGGCCAGCCGGTTACCATGGAACTGGACTATCAGCCGGGAAAGGTATGGGAGGGGACGGTGGACTATATCTATCCAACTCTTGATTCAAAAACCCGTACTGTTCGGGTAAGATTGATCTTCGCTAATGATGATGGTCTGTTGAAACCAAACATGTTCGCCAGAGTCGTCATAGACGCCGAGATTGAAGAGAAGACCCTTCTTGTCCCCAAAGAAGCGATTATTCGCACCGGTCTCTCAAACCGTGTCGTCCTGGCGCTTGGAGACGGACGTTTCAAGTCGGTCAACGTGGAAGTGGGTCGCTATGATACTCATTCAGCTGAAATTCTCTCCGGCATAAAAGAAGGCGAAGAGGTTGTTACTTCCGCACAGTTCCTTATAGACTCGGAATCCAGTAAGAATTCCGACTTCAAGCGCATGCATCATGAAGAAGGACCGCCTCCACCGAAGAGTGTTTGGAGTCAGGCGACTATTAATTCTGTTATATCGGCTGAGCGTAAGATCAATGCCACCCATGGGGAAATACCCTTGTGGGACTGGCCGGAGATGACCATGGATTTTCAGCTTGGTGAAGGAGTTGAGCCGGCGGTATTCGCCGAGGGCAAGAAACTCAATATTGAGATAACCAAAACAGCTGACAATACCTATGAGATTACCGGAGTTCATGACCCCGCTGCTGAGGACACCAGAAGCCTTGATGATCTGAGTCTTGACGACATGAGCCTCGATGACATGAAATTAGAATAAGACAGCAGGACCAGGAGAGTAAGAGATAAAGACATGATTGAATCCGTAATACGCTGGTCAGTGAAAAACCGTTTTTTCGTCCTCTTGGCAACAGCGATACTCATAGGACTGGGTTTGTATTCCTTGAAGAATACGCCGGTTGACGCTATTCCCGATCTTTCCGATGTACAGGTGATTATCAAAACCCGCTTCCCCGGGCAGGCCCCGCAGGTCGTTGAGGATCAGGTTACCTATCCGTTAACTACCGCCATGCTGTCTGTGCCGGGCGCTGAGGTCGTGCGGGGTTTTTCCTTTTTCGGTGACTCCTTCGTCTATGTGATTTTTGACGATGATACGGATCTCTATTGGGCGAGGAGCAGGGTGCTCGAATATCTCAGTCAGGTGGCACCATCACTGCCGGAAAACGCCAGACCCCAGCTGGGCCCCGACGCCACCGGTGTCGGTTGGGTATATCTTTACGCCCTGGTGGATCGAACTGGAGCACATGATATAAGTCAGCTACGCTCTTTGCAGGATTGGTTTTTAAAATATGAATTGCAGGCGGTGCCCGGTGTTTCCGAAGTGGCTTCGGTGGGTGGCATGGTGAAGCAGTATCAGGTGAAGGTCAATCCGGAAAAATTGCGGGCTTTTGGAATATCGCTTGCTAAAATTCAGATGGCTATCAAGAAGGGAAACCAGGAAATCGGCGCCTCGGTGGTGGAAATGGCCGAAGCTGAATATATGGTCAGGGCCACTGGTTATGTGCAAAATGCTGATAATCTTGGCAGCATTCCCCTAGGGGTGAATGCCAATGGAACCCCAATCCTGTTGAAAGATCTTGCCGAGATTGAAGAAGGACCTCAGATGCGCAGGGGAATTGCTGAGTTGGACGGTGAGGGTGAGACCGTGGGCGGCATTATCGTCATGCGTTTTGGAGAAAATGCCAAGAAGACCATTGATGGGGTCAAAGCCAAGTTGGAAGAGTTAAAAAAGGGCTTTCCGGCAGGTGTTGAAGTAATCCCGGTCTACGATCGAAGCAATTTGATTGAGCGGGCGGTGAAAAATCTCCGAAATAAGCTGCTTGAAGAATTTGGTGTCGTGGCCCTGGTCTGTGTGCTGTTTCTCTTCCACGTTCGCTCCTCGCTGGTCGCCATCATCAGTCTGCCGGTGGGTATTCTAACGGCCTTTATCATCATGTATTGGCAGGGGCTTAATGCCAATATCATGTCGCTTGGCGGTATTGCCATCGCTATCGGGGCGATGATTGATGGTGCCATCGTCATGATTGAGAATATGCATAAGCACATGGAGCGAACCCGGATTACCAAGGACAATCGTTGGGAAGTTGTAGCAAAATCGGCCAGTGAAGTAGGGCCGGCATTGTTTTTCAGTTTGCTCATCATCACCGTCAGTTTTGTGCCGGTATTTACCCTTGAGGCTCAGGAAGGCAGGATGTTTTCTCCTCTGGCTTTTACCAAGACCTATGCCATGGGTGCATCCGCTGCCCTGGCCATTACCCTGGTGCCGGTGTTGATGGGGTATTTCATCCGTGGGAAGGTGCTTCCCGAACATAAAAACCCGTTGAACCGATTGCTCATCGCCAGTTATATGCCAGTGTTGAAAACGGTGCTGCGTTTTCCTAAAACGATTTTTCTTCTGGCGGCGGCTGTCATGGTTCTCGGTCTTTGGCCAATAGACAAGATTGGCAGCGAATTCATCCCACCACTGGATGAAGGCGATCTCATGTACATGCCCACCACCTATCCAGGTGTATCCATCGGCAAGGCAAGGGAACTCCTCCAGCAGACAGACAAGCTGATTGCCACGGTTCCCGAGGTCGAGTCGGTCTTTGGCAAGGTGGGACGGGCCGAGACAGCAACTGACCCTGCGCCTCTTACCATGATTGAATCGTTCATCCAGCTCAAGCCAAGAGATGAGTGGCGCCCGGGAATGACCACGGCTGATTTGAAAAAGGAACTTGACGCTCTGGTGAAATTTCCCGGACTCACCAACGCCTGGGTCATGCCCATTAAAACACGTATCGACATGTTGGCAACCGGAATCAAAACACCGGTTGGCGTCAAGGTCGCCGGACCGGAACTGGCGACGATTCAGGCAGTGGGCCAACAGCTGGAAGACATTCTCAAGGATGTTCCTGGAACAGCCTCGGTTTATTCCGAGCGGGTCGCCGGTGGGCGTTATATCAAAGTTGATATCAGCCGGGAGAAAGCGGCCAGGTACGGTCTTAATATTGGAGATGTTCAGCAGGTGGTGGCCACCGCTATTGGCGGCATGAATGTAACGCAAACCGTCGAGGGATTGGAGCGCTATCCTGTCAATTTGCGTTATCCGCAGGACTATCGTAATTCGCCGGAACAGCTTTCCCTCTTGCCTGTCGTCACCCAGAGCGGCCAGCGTATCGCTCTTGCCGATGTGGCTGATGTCTATGTGGAGGATGGTCCGCCGGCAATAAAGAGCGAAAATGGTCGGATCAATGGCTGGACGTTCGTCGATATCGACAATGTTGATGTGGGAAGCTATGTAGTTAGGGCTCAGGAGGCGGTCTCTGACAATATTGAGCTACCGGCCGGGTATTCGTTGAGCTGGTCCGGGCAGTATGAGTATATGTTGAGGGCCAAGGAAAAGCTCATGTACGTGGTACCGCTCACTCTGGCCATTATCATTATTCTGCTTTTTATGAATTTTCGTAACTTTATGGAAGTGGTCATAATCATGGGCACTCTCCCTTTTGCCACAGTCGGCAGTTTCTGGTTGATGTACTTGGAAGGCTACAACTTTTCCGTTGCTGTCTGGGTGGGATTCATTGCTCTTGCTGGTGTGGCGGTGGAGATAGGTGTTATCATGCTGGTGTATCTCAACCAGGCCTACTATAAAATGGTGAGTGAATCGTTGCAGAAAGGAATTTCTCCAAATAGGGAAACCTTGACTGAAGCCGTCCTGGAAGGCGCCGGAATGCGGGTCAGGCCGGTAATGATGACTGCCGGGGCAACCATTGCCGGTCTGTTGCCCATTCTTTTCGGAACCGGTACCGGCTCGGAAATTATGAGTCGGATGGCCGCTCCCATGGTGGGTGGCATGGTGAGTTCTGTTATCCTTACCCTCCTGGTGGTACCGGTACTGTTTTTCCTGTGGCGAAAGTGGTCAATCAGGAAGCTTGCCGTTCGTGGATGAAGCGTTTGTCAGTTATTTGATAGGATTGATTGTTGTTATGGCGAGGCTCTACTCCTCTGCTTTGGAAAAGAAGCGGGGATGTATTGTGCCAGCCCGCGATGCGCTGAAGGCTTAAAAAGATTTAGTCCTAGCCGCGCGGATGAAATTTTTTATGGACCTTTTTCAAACGTTCCTGGTCAATATGAGTATAAATTTCAGTGGTGGTTATATCAGAATGGCCAAGCATCATCTGTACAGCACGCAGGTCAGCACCATGGGCAAGAAGATGGGTAGCGAATGAATGGCGCAGCATATGCGGACTTATGTTTTTGCTGATACCGGCAGCGACGGCCACCTCCTTGAGAATCTGCCAGAAACGCAGGCGGGACATCTTGCTGCCGCGACCGGTGACAAAAAGAAAATTACTTCTCTTGCCTTTAAGAATATGTGGCCGGGCATGCTCAAGGTAGTGCTGAATTTTTTCTTTGGCTGCTTCGCCAAAGGGGACGAGCCGTTCCTTGTCACCTTTGCCCATGATGCGAACGAAGCAGGCGCTGAGATTACAGGAAGCAAGCGGCAAACCAACCAGTTCGGTGACCCTCAGGCCGGTGGAGTAGAGCAGATAGATCATGGCAACGTTTCGCATTGTCAATGGTGTAGAGCTGGCTGGCGGTGTCAACAGCTGATTTACTTCATCAATGGTCAGAGCCTTTGGCAACGTTCGGCCGCTCTTAGGAAGATCTATTGAAAAAAACGGGTTGGCAGAAACAACTTCCTCTTGTTCAAGATAGGAAAAAAAGGTTTTGATTGCGGATATGCGTCTGGCGTTGGTGCGGTGGCTGATTCGCCGCTGCCGGGCTGTTTCAAGATAGCGGTGGATTACAACGATGTCGACATTGCCCAGGTTGGTAATGCCCCTCGCAGATACAAAGAGGAGAAAGGATTCGATATCGCCGGTGTAGGCTTCTATGGTGTTGTTGGCAAATCGTTTTTCGGTGAGAAGATAGAAGTGGAATTGCTCACGCAGAGCATGAAAGGAATCGGGGAGTGTGGGGTTATCTCTATCCAGGGTCAGGGAAGCCTGTTTTGTTAGGTTATGGAGGCGATTAGGGCAGTTTTTCGGACAATGCAAATACTGAATAACTGCCCTTAATCATCTTTGGTGTAGAAAGTCGGCTTGCCCACAAAGATCTCTTTTTTTTCAGAGAACATTGCAGTGGAAGAATCTTTGCCTAAAGGCGCATAAACCGCAGAGGTGAAGATTTCCAGCCTCGTCGTCGTATTAAGCTCTACGAGGTTTTTTTCATGCGGTTGAATTTGCGCAGCTTCCTCCGCGCTTCAGCCTGTTTGCGACGTTTCTTTACACTTGGCTTTTCATAATATTCGCGGCGCTTGAGCTCTCTTTTTATACCATCAATCTGTAATTTCTTCTTCAACTGCCTGATGGCATATTCAAGGTCTCCACGAACTTCAACTTCTATCATTGTTTGCTCCGTTTGGCGGTAGTTAACTATATAAATTATTTATTTGTAATACTCATGGGCATATTGACTTACCATAACCTGTAATATTTATATGAGTTGAGGGTAGATGTCAATATATTTTTGAAGAGGTGGTGGTGGGGTCGGTGCTCCGATCGTGACCATATGGTATTGAAAAGAATCACCAAATATCGAATAAATAGAAATGTTGGTCTTTGCTGGTAAAAAGCGGGAAGCTAGTACCTTCCTGCGGGGAAGAGTGTTAACAGATCACGTTGATTTTTATATCCCTCCTGATAGGATTTGACGTTGCCCCTTTATTTTGTTAGCGTGTCTGTTGTTTCGGCGTAAATGTTTTCGGCTCATGTGATGAGTGTAAGAAGCGTTAAAGATGATCACTTCGGGTTTAACAAAAAAAAGAGAAATTATGATCTTGTAAACCCATGAAAACGTGTTACACCTGCTGGTAAGTGATGAGGTATCGAGCCGCTTGCAAAACTATCTTTTCACCCAAACTTTTCGTTATGCTCAAAATTTTATCCGCCGGTAAGCGAACGGAGTGAGACTCCGAGATATC
>JASJDT010000092.1 GCA_030065655.1 Desulfocapsaceae bacterium
GCCAAAGGAGAAGATAAGGTGCTTACCACGCAGAGGGGCAATGACTTTCTGTACTCGACGGTCATGATCGGCAAGTTTATATGCTGTTTTGCCATCCAACTTGTTCACCCCGTTATAAGCAGTTGAATCAGCTATTATAGGGTGATTTTCAAAACAGCGTTGAGAATGACTATCCCCGACAGCGGCGATTAAGCGATGCATAAATTACAAGGTAATTTGTGTTAAAGAGGTGAAGAAGAGGAATCTGCCGGAACAAGATTTTTCTCAAAAACAACCCGGAAAGAAGAGATTCCTTCTTTCCGGGAAGAACTAAGTTGTCTACGCAATAACACAGCTCGAAAAGAGCAGTTGTTAATTCTTCATTATTTGGCGAAGTACATAGGGGAGGATGCCGCCATGTTCGAAATAGGCGACATCTATTTCGGTATCGAGTCTCGAAAGAACCTGAAATTCAACGGTTGATTCATCACTACGGGTTACGTGTATCGTCAATTCCTGGCGAGGTTTCATGTTTTGCAACCCCTTAATGGTGAAAAGTTCATTCCCGGTGATTTCATACTTCTCGTAGCTGTCACCTTCTTTAAATACCAGGGGCAAAACGCCCATACCAACAAGATTGTTGCGGTGGATTCGTTCGTAAGATCTGGCAAGAACAGCTTTGATACCAAGGAGATTTGTTCCCTTTGCAGCCCAGTCGCGTGATGAGCCTGTACCGTATTCACTACCACCCAGTACGACAAGAGGAGTGTTCTCCTTCATATAGGCCATGGCGGCATCATAGTTGTACATTTCTTCGTTCTCTGGTTTCTTTATGGTAAAGCTGCCTTCCTTGGGAGCGACCATATTATTTTTGATGCGAATGTTGCCAAAGGTACCTCGCATCATGATTTCGTGATTACCCCGCCTCGATCCGTAAGAGTTGAAATGCTCCGGCTTGACACCTTGGTCCTGCAGGTATTTCCCGGCTGGATAATCTTCAGGAATGGAACCGGCAGGTGAGATGTGATCGGTGGTCACCGTGTCGCCTAGCAGCAGGAACGGACGTGCCTTTTCAATATCTTCCGGCATAGAGGTTTCTGGGGAAAAACCATCAAAATATGGTGGTTTTTTAATATAGGTCGACTGGTCGTCCCAGGCGAAGGTGGTGCTTTCTTCAACCTTTAACTCCTTCCAGAACTCATCTCCTTCAAAAATGGAAGAATAGACCTTGTCGTAACCATCCTGATGAACATAGCTTGAAACCAATTCATCAATCTCTTCGTTGTTCGGCCATAGATCTTTAAGATAGATTTGTTCACCGTTGGGGGTTTCTCCCAGGGGTTCACAGGTCAGGTCGATGTCGATTCTGCCTGCCAGGGCAAAGGCCATGACCAGCATCGGTGAGGCCAGAAAATTGGATTTTACCTGTTGATGAATACGTGCCTCGAAGTTACGGTTGCCGGAAAGAACGGAAGCGACATTGAGATCATGTTCTTTAATGAGTTCTTCAATTTCCGGCTTGAGAGGACCACTGTTGCCAATGCAGGTAGTACAGCCGAAAGCTGCCAGGTGAAAGCCAAGAGCCTCATAGTAGGGAGTGAGTCCCGAATCGATGAGATAATTTCGAACCACTTTTGAACCCGGAGCAAAGGAGGTTTTTACGTAGGGAGGAACCTGCAGGCCAAATTCCACCGCTTTTTTAGCGATCAAACCAGCGCCCATCAGCACATGAGGATTCGAGGTGTTGGTGCAGGAGGTGATTGCGGCGACAACCACACTACCATCGCCCATAGTTACCTTCTTATTGCCGATTTCCAGACTGAACTCCTTTTTTTGTGAGGGAGTGCATTCATGGGGGCGACTTGTTTGACAACCTGATTCCTGATGAAATTCAGAGATATTTTTATTGTTAGCATCTCGGTCGTACTCGCAGCCGAGAATCTCATTAAATTTGTCCTTGATGTTTCCAAGGGCGATACGATCCTGCGGTCGTGCCGGGCCTGCCAGTGAAGGCATTACTGAAGAAAGGTCAAGTTCGATTATCTGAGAATACTCGGCAGCCTCATTTTCCGTGAGAAACAAACGATTGGCCTTAGCATAGGCCTCTGTCAATTCAGCCTTTACATCTCTGCCGGTCAAACGAAGATATTCCAGGGTTTTCTCATCAATGGGAAAAAAGCCAAGAGTAGCTCCATATTCTGGGGTCATGTTGGATATCGTTGCCCTGTCCGGGATGGAAAGATTGGTGACACCTGGCCCGAAATATTCAACGAATTTTTCCACAACGCTATTCTTACGCAGGAGTTCAGTAACGGTGAGCACCAGGTCAGTGGCGGTCACTCCCTGCTTGAGCTTACCGCTCAGTTTCACCCCGACAACTTCAGGGATAGACATGTAATAAGGTTGGCCGAGCATTACCGCTTCGGCCTCTATACCACCGACACCCCAGCCCATGACCCCAATACCGTTGATCATTGGGGTATGGGAGTCAAGACCCACCAGCGTGTCGGGATAAGCGATTTTATTCTCATCATCAATGATTACGCGTCCTAGATGTTCAAGGTTGACTTGATGGCAGATTCCTGAATTTGGTGGTACCACATTAAAGTTGTCAAAGCTCTTCTGGGCCCACTTGAGCAAGGTATAACGTTCGTTATTGCGCTCGTATTCTTTGGCAACGTTCTGAACGAGACTTTTTGAGGTTCCGTAGTAATCGACCTGGATGGAATGGTCCACGACGAGTTCGACGGGGACGAGAGGATTGACCTTAGCCGGATCACCACCTAATTCGTCGACAGCGTCACGCATTGCAGCAAGGTCAACAACTGCAGGCACGCCGGTAAAATCCTGCATCAAAACCCTTGCAGGATGATAGGGAATCTCCGGTGGAGCGTCATAGCTTTTTTGCCAACTCGCTATCGCTTTGAGATCATCACCGGTAACCACCGTATCGTCGAGTTTGCGCAGCAGGTTTTCCACAAGAATGCGGATGGAAAATGGCAATCTGTCAATGTCTGCTATGTTGTTCTTCTGCAGGAGGGTAATATCATAGTAGCTATATTTCTGGCCACCGACCGTGAGGGTCTGCAAATACTCTTTTTTATTCATGGTAATATCCTTCACTGGAAGAAGTTATAAACGTTGGCGAATTGTTAAATATTTTCTGCAATGAACATCAATCCATAATCAGAAGTTAGCGGATGCTGTTTTCCTGGTTATACGGCACAGCCATCATGAGCCAGATATGTCAGTTGCCTTTACCTCGAAGATGAAAGGGTTTGGATAAGATGTGTGGTTAAATTTGCCACGCTCAATAAAACCCAAAACATCAAAAACGCCAGTGCTAAACCTAACGACTATGAGGCTTGAAACGGCTATCTCAAGGATTTGTAAGAAATTTTATATCTTAACTGCCGACCACGAATCATCAAGTTAACTAATTACTATCAAACACTTTTTTGTCAAGAAATTGCTTGTAATCAGATTATTGCAAAACAGGAAGATACAAAATGAAATGAATTAGGCAGTAAGCGTCTGTTTCTGGGTGACGGGGAAGCTGAGCGTAAAGGTCGTGCCCACATTTGGTGTTGAGTGAACTTCGATGTATCCCTGGTGGGCGTCAACAACTTCCTTTACCAGAGAAAGACCGAGGCCGGAGCCTGTTATGTGCCTGGTTGCTTTACCCTTTACCCGGAAAAACCTGTCAAAAATATGGGGAAGATCTTCTTCATTAATACCGATACCTGAATCTTTCACGATGAGATTAGCCAATCCTCCGTTCACTGTGGTGCTGATCTCCAATCGGCCACCCTCAGGAGTATATTTTACAGCGTTGGAGATAATATTCATAAACGCAGTGCGGATATGATCATAATCAACATTGAACCACCAGTCGTCATCACAGGGCAGGTATTCAATCTGAATGTTCTTACTCTCTGCCTGGGGATTGGCGATTTCCAGGATATCTACGATGATGTCATGTCCCCGGGTCGGCTCTAGGTTGAAGATTATGGTGCCGTTTTCAAGCTTGGAAAGATTGAGTAGGTTGTCGATCAAGCGAAGGAGATCTTTGGTTCGTACTGTCATACGGCCATGCAGGGCATTACATGAACTCAAACCCTCATATTCACAGTCAGCCTGCAAGGCATAGATCATCTGCTCGATTGATGCCAATGGGGACTTGAGTTCATGGGCCACCATGGCGACGAAGTCGGACTTCATCTTATCGATTTCCTTGTGGGTGGAAATGTCTTCAAAGTTCATTACCGCCCCAAGGACATTGCCACTTGTCGAACGAACAGGTGAACAGTGAGCTCGGAGGAATTTACGCGAAATCTTTCCAGGTGAGAACTCTCTGGTGACAACCACCTCTTTCTCAAGGGATTCAATTACCATGTTGACGGCATTTTCATCTTTTATCGATACCGCCAAAGGCTTGCCGATCACCGGATCTGTTTGGATCTCCAACAGCTTTATCGCAGCAGGATTATGGTGGACGACCACAGCGTCTTTATCGGTAATGATTACCGCTTCGGCCATACAACTGAATACCGTTTTTAGTCTACTTTTCTCCTTTTGAATCTCTTCAAGACTCAAGGTCTTTTCTTCACGCAGCTTAGCTGTTTCGGCGCGCAGAGATATTTTCTCAATGGCCCGGTCAACGACTATCCTTATATAATCCGGAGTAAAGGGTTTGCCGACAAAATCGAACGCTCCCTGCTTCATAGCCGATACCGCTTTGGAGACGGTAGCAAAGCCGGTGATGACGATTACCTGGATATGAGGGCAATTCTCTTGAATCCATTCCAGTACTCCAAAGCCATCGATGCCAGGCATCATCAGGTCAAGGAGGACGATATTAAAATCATCCTCTTTCATCATTTCAATACCGCGCTCACCATTTTCGGCCTTGGAGATACTATACCCTTTGCCGGACAAGGCTCGGTCAACACCTTCTCGTATTACTTTCTCGTCATCAATGACCAGTATTTGGATAGTATCCATGGTATTTTTCCTGAAGGATTATAATGTTGACCAAAACCAACCACTTTTCACTTGGCGCTGCTACTTGTAAACCTTAACGAACAGTTTGCTCCTACACCTCTACCTTCGCTTAACATCGCCGAACAATACGCTGAACTGTAAGATCCAGTATTTTTCGGATTGGTTTTGAGGAGCTTTCGTCCCATAGCAAAAGGATAGTTGTGCAGGAGTAAGATCCTCATTAACTATTTTAACCAGTTTTTGATGAGCTCTAGCAAATCGTTTGGTTCAACGGGCTTGGGAATGTAATCATCCGCTTCGCTCTCCAACATATCACGATGCGTATAGGTGCTTGTTGTCACTCTGTCAGCCACAGCGGTCAGCAGAATTATCGGGATATCAGCCGTCTCCTCGTCACCTTTGAGCTTGGCACAGGCCTCATGTCCATTCATCACCGGCATCATGATATCAAGAACGACAAGGTCAGGAAGCTTTTCCTTGACGGCTTCCAGCCCTTCCTTCCCGTCGTAGGCAACACGTACGTTGTAGCCTGCTTTTTCCACAATCACCTTAACGGCTTCAACAAAATCGGGATCGTCATCGACCAGCAGAATATCTCTTTTTTCTGACATAAACTTCCTCCATTAATGATGCTGTATAGTAATCGGACTTCTCATTCGACA
The DNA here is from genome assembly GCA_030065655.1 of Desulfocapsaceae bacterium. Lineage (GTDB taxonomy): Bacteria > Desulfobacterota > Desulfobulbia > Desulfobulbales > Desulfocapsaceae > Desulfopila_A. The sequence goes on from JASJDT010000092.1 coordinate 5,646, forward strand.
ACGGGACGAGGAAGTAGGCCGGCACCGCCGATAATTTCATTCAGCTTTTCCTCCCACTCAATCGCCATAACGTGAACTCCAGCAATACCCTCCATCTCTTTAAGTTCGCCGATTTGCTCAATGCATATCTCTATTCCTTTGGCGGCCTGCTTCTCTTTGGGTTCATCAGCAACCCGCTTGATGACTTCTTCGGGGATATCGATTCCTGCCACAAACTTGTTCATGAATTTGGCCATCCCCGCTGATTTAAGCGGTGTTACTCCAGCTAAAATTTTGACCTTCTCGTGTAATCCCTCTTTTTTCGTATCCTCCATATATCTCTTGAAAGTATCCATGTTATAGATGCACTGAGTCTGCACAAAATCTGCTCCGGCCTCAATTTTTAGTTTGAGCCGCGGCACCCGTATCTCATATGGGTCGGCAAAGGGATTGACCGCACAGCCGATATAGAATTTCGGTGCACCCTCGAGTTTATCGCCTGAGGGAAAAACACCTTCATCGCGCATTCGACGAGCCAGATTGATAAGTTGCATGGAGTCGATATCGAATACGTTTTTTGCCTGCGGATCATCGCCAAACTTCTGGTGATCACCGGATAGGCAAAGAAGATTTCGCACGCCCATAGCAGATGCTCCGAGCAAGTCGGATTGGAGAGCTATTCTATTGCGGTCTCTGACCACCATCTGAATGAGTGGCTCCACCCCCGATTCTTTAACCAGCAGACAGCCCGCCAGCGAACTCATCCGTACCACCGAGGTCTGGTTATCGGTAACGTTGCAGGCGTCAACGTTATCTTTTACAAATGCTGCTTTCTTGCGGACATGTTCAGGGTCTGCCCCCCTTGGCGGGCCGCATTCAGCAGTAACAGAAAAATGACCGGCCTCAAGAACTTTTTCGAGATTACTTCCTGATTTCATTATATCATATCCTCCCTGATAATGCGGCGTGGTCCGCCGTCTCTTGAAGAATCCCAGCCTTTATATGGTTTCAGTTTCAGGTAATTATCCATCTGATCCAGGGCTTTGAGACGATCGATGATTAACTGCCAGCCACACTGGACATTTTGATCTATTTCGCATTTGCCGGCGGTCGAGCCGCCGCAGGGACCATGAAAAAGCTGTTTAGCACAGCGGGTAACGGGACAGATTCCACCGGTGAGATGTAGGACGCAATCACCGCACCCCTGACATCTTTCCGACCATTCTCCCTGCCTTTCCGTAACACCTAAAAATCCGGTGTTGATACCTGGCAGTATAGGGGTCTTGCTAAATTTTTCGGCCAAAAACTGGATCCCGGCACCGCAGGCAATGGAAAGGACGGCCTGGTAGTCGTCAATCAATGGTCGCAGGGTTTCCACATATTCCGGGTCGCATTGCCTCTCAAGACTGAGTTCGTTGATCTCGATTTTACTGCCACCGCTCTCCCTGGCCAAGCGTAAGGTAGATGAGAGGACTTCAACCTCCTTGTGGCCTCCAACCCGGCAGACGGTGACACAACCATGGCACCCGGCAACGATGATGTTGTCATACGGCTCAACCATCTCCAGAATCTCTTCGATGGGTTTTGGGGTTCCGGTAATCATAATGTCTCCTCCTCTGGAGCCTTCTGTGCTGTTTTGGCACGTACTATATTGATGGGACTGGGACCAAGCTCCATTATCTGTTCGACAAATTCATTGGCAAAAGCAGCAAACTTAGCTCCTTCACCGGCACTGAGGTTGTACATCCGGATTCGTTCCGGACCAATTTTGATCTGGTCAAGAATGGAATAGACCCGTTTCACCCGTTCTCTTGCCCTGATATTGCCGGATACATAGTGACAGTCACCCTCAAGACAGCCAATTACCATGACTCCGTCGGCTCCGTTTTCGAAAGCCTTGAGTAGCAGTGATTCCTCGATTCTGCCGGTGCAGGGCAGCATCACTATACTGATTGAGGGTGGGTACGAGCGTCTTTCCGAACCTGCCAGGTCCGCAGCGGTATAAGCTCAGTGGCGGCAGGCAAAGACGATGACACTGGCATTGAAATCACTCATCATCCTACTCCTTTGGCTTCTGCAGTTTTATATTCCTGATAGGCCGATAACTTGGCGGCGATGTTCCTGTCTTCAAATCGGCCCAAAGAAATGGTTTTTGCCGGACATTCGGCCACACAAATACCACAGCCCTGACAAAGTGCAGGGTTGATTTCAGCGGAATGCTGATCATTTATGAAGGGGACACCATATGGGCAGGCCCTGACACAGGTAAGGCAAACAGCACAATTGGTAGGATCGACCGTGGAGACGATGCCGGACATTTTCAGTTTTTCCTGGGCCAAGATAGTGGTTGCCCGGGCCACTGCCGCCTGAGCTTGCGAGACAGTCTCTGCCGCATCCTTAGGACCATGAGCAGTACCGGCCATGAACAGGCCTTCGCTGGGAAGATCTACCGGCCGCAGCTTGGCATGGGCTTCGATAAAAAAGCCATTGCTGTTTCTGGTAATTCTCAGCATAGAGGCGAGTTCTTCCGTATCGCTGGGTTTGATGCCGGTAGAAAGAACAAGCAGATCAGGGTGAAGATTTACCGGCAGGTTTATCGATGGGTCAGTTAGGGTGATGCTGATTCCTTCCTCGGTAAAAGAGATATCGGGAGCATTGCCATCAGGGGCATAACGAATAAAGTTGATACCTGCCATTCGGGCTCTACGGTAATTAAGTTCTCCCAGGCCGTAACAGCGCATGTCGCGATAGAGTATATCGATACGACATCCGGGATATTTTTCCTTCACAGCCAAAGCATTTTTTACCGCCTGGTTGCAGCAGACCCTGGAGCAGTAGGGCAGGTGATGTTCATCCCGTGAGCCGGCGCACTGGATCATGACAATATGACCGTGGCTGAGGTCTTCGTCTGCCTCACTCTCCAGGGTGGTTTCAAACTCGCTTTGGGTGATAACTCTATCATTTTCTTCGATGTTATAGATATCAGGGCGATATTCAACCGCTCCGGTTGCTACAAGAATTGCCCCGTGCTTAATCCTGCGAGTGGCTCCCGATGGAGTCATAACCTCGGTTTCAAACGATCCGACAAATCCCGATTGTTCGACGACTGCCGAATTCGTGAAGATTTTAATCGATTCGTTGTTGCGGATTCTCTGCTCCAACTGGGTCAGATATGTTGCAAATGAACTTCCATCCCAGGTTCTCCCAAGTTTGCGGACCTGCCCCCCCAGTTGCTGTTGCTGTTCCACCAGATAGACGGTAAATCCCTGCTTCGCCGCTTCTTCGGCGGCTGTCATACCGGCGAGTCCACCGCCGATAATCAGCAGACTGCCTTCGACGCTGAACTCAAGCTCATTCAATGCTTCACCCATTGCGGCATTGGCCACCGCCATCTGGGTCAAACGTTTGGATTTAGCCGTGGCTTCTTCGGGGTTAGTCGGATGTACCCAGGAGCACTGATCCCTGATATTGGCCATGTCGAAGAAATATTTATTGATGCCGGCCTGCTGCAAGGTGGACATGAACAGAGGTTCATGAGTTGTCGGTGAGCAGGCAGAGGCAACAACCCGGTTGAGCCGATGTTCCTTGATTATATCGCGAATACGTTCCTGGGTGTCCTGGGAGCAGGTGTAAAGCGGATGCTCGGCATAAACCACTCCAGGGAGTTCTTTGGCATATTCCGTAACTGCGTCCACATCAACGACGGAGGCGATGTTGGTTCCGCAATGACAGATAAATACGCCTATGCGCAGTTCCTCATCTGGGTCAGGAGCTGTTTCTTCCGGCAAAACCTCACTGGTAATCAGGCTGCCTCTTGCTGAGGCCAGATTTGCTGCCGCCGCCTGGGCAGCACCGGATGCCTCGCTTACAGTTTCCGGAATGTCCTTGGGACCATTAACCGCGCCGCTGACGAAAACGCCTGGCCTTGAGGTGGCAAGAGGACTGAAATTTTGGGTCACCGCAAAACCGAAACGGTCAATATCGATACCAATGGTGGCGGCTAATTGTTTGGTCTTCTCAGCCACCTGCACACCGACGGACAGAACCACCATATCAAACTCTTCCGAGATCTTCTGGCCGGACTCATCCACATAGCGGAGTTCCAGGTCACCGGTCACCGGGTCTTCGTAGACCCTGCTTACCATTGCCCTGATCAGCCGGACATTCTTTTCCTCGGCTCGAGTGATGTATTCATCGAAATTTTTGCCGAAAGAGCGCATGTCGATAAAGAAGATGGTCGGTTCGATGGCAGAGTCGTGTTCCCTGGCGATAAAGGCCTCTTTAGTGGCATACATGCAGCACACCGAGGAGCAGTAGTCCCGGTTACAGGAGGTATCACGTGAACCGACACATTGGATCCAGGCGATTTTTTTGGGGTGCGCGCCATCGCTTGGCCTGGCGACGGTACCTGAAGTCGGTCCGGAGGCTGAAAGAAGTCTTTCAAACTCAATGGAGGTCACCACATTTTTGTAGCTGCCATAACCATATTCTCCACGCAACCTAGCATCAAAGACTTCAATGCCCGGAGAAAAAATGACCGAACCAATATCTATTTCTTTAGTAGTTTCTCTATGGGTGTACTCAATGGCGCCTACACCACAGACGGTGGCACAGGTGCCGCAGGCCCCACTGTTAAGACGGACACAGGATTCTTCATCAATAACCGGAACCCGTGGTACGGCCTGCGGCACCTGTGCCACCGTCTGTGGTGTAGGCGCCATTGAGTACACCCATAGAGAAA
>JASJDT010000086.1 GCA_030065655.1 Desulfocapsaceae bacterium
TCTTGTGCCAGAGATTCAATGAGTTCCGATTTATTCATGCTTTGCTCCTGTTCCCCTAATTTTATGTCCGCCTCCATTTGATGAGATACTCGGACAGTTCTTGGATCATCACATTTTTATAAACAGCAAATAAATCAAGAAGATAGCTTCGTTATAAACTACGAAGTCATCCTTAATTCTGTGAAACAACACTACCCTAATTTAAAGAATTATTGTGTAACTGACTAGATTTAATCAGCTATTTTTTCATTTGTAAAGAAATATTTTTAAATATTTTTTTTAAATCCTGTTTATTTAGGCGACGATAGCTGCCTTCAGGGATGTTTTTAAGGTACAGACTCCCGTAGGCGATACGTTTGAGACGATTAACGGGATGTCCGATGGCAGCAAACATTTTTCGCACCTGACGTTTACGACCTTCATGTATAATAATACGTATTAGTGTCGATGCAGAAAATTTTTTAATTACGACCAGTTGAGCAGGAGAGGTCTTTTTTCCTTCCAAGACAATACCTTTTTCCAGAGAGACAAGGTCTTTTTTCTTAGGTTTACCGACAACAAGTGCTTCATATGTTTTTTTGACCTCGAAGCTTGGATGTTGCATTTTCTGGGCAAGTTCCCCATCGTTAGTCAATAACAACGCTCCCTGGGTGTCAAGATCGAGTCTGCCAACTGGGAAGAGTCGCTCATCGATATCCCCGATAAGGTCGGTTACGATGGGGCGGCCCTGAGGATCGGCAGCGGTGGTAACATAGCCTACTGGCTTATTCAGAAGGATATATATTTTCTCTTTTTCAAGGATGACCGGTTTGCCGTCAAAGAAAATATTCTGTACTTCAGGATCTATCTTTACTCCCATTGTGTCCACAATCCTGCCATCGACGGAGACGCGGCCTTCAGCTATTAAGATTTCAGCTTTACGCCGCGAAGCAATACCGCATTGGGCCAAGTATTTTTGAAGTCGAATGGATTGACTCATTGGCACCTGTTCGGGAATATTCGATGAAATTTTTCGTCGACTTTGCAAGGGGTCGGTTTGTCTACCTTAAGTCCTTCCGTATACCAGGGTTTCATTTGACAATCGATGACGATGGGCGGTTCAAGGTCGACATGCTCACCAGTGGTTGGCGTCATGATGGTTTCGGCAAGATGAATCACATCCTGATCAATTTGCTGGGGGTTACTGGTAAAAGCCAGTTCGAGGTGTTTATTTGTACCAAAAAGATTGGCGATAACCTGCCGATAAATTTCAGCTTGTTTCCAATAGCGAACGACCTTTTCGTTCACTACCAGCAAGTTGTCTTCACTTTGGTGCAGCTCAATATAACTTTGCAGGTTATAGAGATTATTACTGCTCATTTATTTCACGTTCTCTGCATGGTTGTGGGAAGAAGAGTCCTTTAAAAAAAGCGAATGATACTCTTCCTCAGTTAAATGTTTACGCAGCAGAGCAGTAAAATTGTCAACGTATTGAAGAATTTCTTCACTACTGAGGCGTTTGGCCAGCGTTTTAGCAAATTTTTTTTCACCGGCAATTTGGAGAAAACAGACAAAAGATTCGGTGTCCAATTCTTCGGTTAAACCAAAACACATCTTATCAGGAGTAATAGTCATAGTAATATAGGATATTGTTATGGATTGTTTATCACTTGCCACTTAAGTTTACGAGTACGTGGGCCGTCAAATTCACAAAAGAAAACACGTTGCCAAGTTCCCAGAACAAGTTGATTGTCTTCAATAAAGATAGTGAGTGAGCATCCCATTAAAGAGGCCATGATATGTGAAGGTGAGTTGCCTTCCATATGCCTATAGCGATAATCAAGCGGCACAATCTGGCGTAGACCTGCAATAATATCATCACGTACAGCGGGGTCAGCACCTTCATTTATGGTTAATCCGGCTGTAGTGTGTGGATTGAACAGGATGAGCTGACCGTTATGAGTCTTGCTTTCTGTTAATACTTCAGTGATCTGACCAGTAATATCAACAAGCTCCATGTGACGCTTCGTGGGAACAGTCAATGTGCCGGAATGCATATCTACCTCCAAATAGTGAGCGGTGTTAATATAATGTCAGGAAAGTAATAGAAACGTTATCAACACAATTTGCTTTTTTCTACCTGTAACAAGCAATAAAAATTAAAGTAAATCAAATATATATTTTTTACTAATTTAGTCAATTATGACAAGGTTATAAAAACCAAAATGCGTCAATATACGTTCTTCTCCATGCAACCATGAGCAATTCTGAACCACCGTCGAGTTTCTTCAAAGAATCTGTATCTATACTATCCTCGAGATTTTCTTCGGGACATACCCATTTTCTCTTCTCAGCAATAACGACAGCTCAAAGAATGGTCAGGAAAGCTTACGAATTTGGTGAGGAAGGGAAGTGCCGTTTATAAATGTGAGAATGCAGCGTTTCTCTTATATACGGGCAGGCAATAGTGTTTGACAGAAAAGCTATGTGATATATCGTTATCAGCTGAAGTTTTTGCAACCTGGTTCATTGAAGTTTTGGGGATGTCAGGGAATTTTCAACACCATGGAGTTTTACATATTCGTCTTTTAACACTCACTTGTTATCTTTTCAGGGCTTAAAGAAAGTTTACTCCAGGTGAACTGTAGGCTGCATATTTCCCCTGCAATCTAAAAAAAAGCCCTGCTGAAATAGTACACTTAATTCAAGAATCATTTGGAGTTTTTCACCACATGAAGAAGGACAGCATTTCAGTACGAAATATCTGGATGGTTACCCGGGAATATGGCAACCTGGCCGGTGCCGGAGGTGTAAAAGACGTTACTGCACAGTTAGCCAGCGCTCTTGCCGCCTGGACCGGGCGAAAAGTCAGTGTTGTCATGCCATGCTATGGGTTTATGGACCCCCAAAGCCACAATTTTCAGCCGTTGCAGCACAATGACGCCAAAGACCAGCCCATGACCTTTCAGGTGGATATGAATTATGTCGGGGAAGAGCGCCGGGAAACCCTGCAGGTGTGGCAGGCACGCCTGGAGCGAGTAAACGTCTACCTTCTTGACAGCCCCAGGTTCAGAGAGAAAGACGCTGTATATACCTACACCGCTAAGGAAGAGGAAATAGACCCATTTAAGCGTCAGGGGGAAGGTCATTACGACTATTTTGCCGTGAATCTACTTTTACAAAAGGGTGCTTTACAACTCATGCTCCAACTTCAGGAGCGGCCCGATATAATCCACTGCCATGACGGTCATACGGCGGTTCTACCGGCAATTATCCATGAAACGCCCTGGCTGGCGACCTATTTCAAGAATACTGGCTGTCTGGTCACTGTTCACAATGCAGGAATGGGCTATCACCAAGATGTGGATGATTTGCCTTTTGCTCATGCCCTAACTGGCTTGCCCTGGCGAACAATCATGGCGGGCAGACTTGGAGAGAGTTTCAATCCTTTGATAACCGCAAGTCTTTACGCGACGCTCAACACTGTGAGTGAGAACTATGCCAGGGAACTGCAGGAGAGTGTTGATGATGCTCAAACCGGCTGGTTGGGTCATCGCCTTGTTGAGATGGGGAAAAAGCTTGAGGGGATCACCAATGGTATTGACCCTAATGCCTTTGACCCCAAAAAGGGAAAAGAACTGGGACTGGCAGCGTCCTTTGATCCATTGAAAAGTGAAGCCTTGCAGGGTAAAGAACTCTGTAAAAAAGCTCTGCGGGAAGAGTTGGCCAAAGACGGACCTGCTGGTAATGTCCATAAACATGGTTTTCTCCAGGAAGATCTGCAATTTCCGCTGTTGACCTTCATCGGCAGACTCAGCACTCAGAAGGGTGTTGATATTTTGATCCAGGCTGCTTTGGCAATGCTCGAGCAGCAGGTGAAGACTCAACTCGTTGTTCTGGGGAGCGGTTCGGCAGAATTGGAAAGTCAGCTCAAAACCCTGGTTGAAAGCGATCAAGGTCGTGGCCGAATCTGTTTCCTTTCCGGTTATGACCTTACCCTGGCTAATAGGGTATACAGTGCCGGTGACTTTTTTCTCATTCCCTCCCGCTATGAACCTTGTGGCCTTACCGATTTTATTGCTCAACTTTTTGGTAATATTCCCATCGTCCATCAGGTTGGTGGTCTTGTTAAAGTAATTGATGGAAAAACAGGATTTGGCTACAGCTCCAATACAGCAGCTTCACTGCTGAAAGCTATACAACGAGCTGTCGCAGTGAAGAATAATGATCCGCAACTCCTTAAGAATATGCAAAGACAGGCCGTGCAAACTATCCTGGCGACATATTCCTGGAAAAGGGTAAAAGATAGGTATATCACCCTATACAAACAGGCAATAGCACAAAAAGACGAGATGGCAGGTATAATAATTTGATAATCAGGTATAAACTACAGCACAGGAGGAAGTTCAATGACTGTAAAAATAGGCATTAACGGTTTTGGGCGAATCGGCAGGTCCATTTTCCGGGCAGCTCACCAAGATCCTGCTTTTAAAGAGATTGAAATTGTTGCAATCAATGATTTGACGGATAACCAAACGCTTGCCCACCTATTGAAATATGATTCCATCATGGGCACATTTTCTGGTGCGGTAGAGAGTAGTAGTGAGGGCATCGTTGTTGATGGCAGGCTTATCCGGGTAACCAATCAGAAGAGTCCAGCCGACATTCCCTGGGCGAAAAATGAAGCCGAGTATGTCGCCGAATGTACAGGATTATTTCGTGATGGCGATACAGCAGGTGCCCACATAGATGCAGGAGCAGCAAAAGTAGTCATATCCGCCCCGGCCAAGGGTGATGTCAAGACCTTTGTCATGGGTGTCAATGAAGAGGACTACGAACCGACCAAACATCATGTTGTTTCCAATGCTTCGTGTACTACCAACTGCCTGGCTCCATTTGCCAAGGTCATCCTTGACAACTTCGGCATTAAAAACGGTTTGATGACGACGGTTCACGCCTACACGGGAGATCAGCGGCTGCTCGATTTTCCCCATTCTGATCTACGCCGGGCTCGGGCTGCGGCGATGTCCATGATTCCAACCAAGACAGGGGCAGCAGCTGCAGTATCTCTGGTAATCCCCGAGTTAAAAGGTAAATTTGACGGGTTGGCAGTCCGTGTTCCCACGCCAAACGTCTCCCTGGTTGATGCGGTAATGGAGGTGGAGAAAGATACCAGTGTTGAGGAAGTCAACGGGGTGTTAAAAGAAGCAGCAAGCAGATATCTGGGTTTTTCTGATCTTCCTCTCGTTTCCATTGACTTCCAGGGTGATGGGAGATCTTCTATTGTTGACGGGCCATCAACCAGAGTGATCGGCAAAAACGTGAAGGTTATGAGTTGGTATGACAATGAGTGGGGATACTCCTGCAGAATGCTGGATTTGATTCTGCATATGAATGGGAGCAAACCTCTCTAGGAGCTTGCCGGAGAAACCTTTTTTCCCACATCGCTGCGTTATTTTGATAAAATCAATGCTCGATATATACCTTATGGTTGCGCTTGATTTCATGAAAATGCCTTGATCTGAGAGAAAATAGCAATTCTCCTACAAACTCTTAGCCACGGACTGGAAGCAAGGGAGAAAATAAAGAAATAGTCAAAGTAGTATCTTGATCAGAATCGAAGATATTAAACTGTTGACATAAAAATCCGTTTGAGCTTGTCCTGATCTTCGCAGAACTCCCTTCAGGGCAAGCTCGACAGCGATCAGATCGCTGGGGCGACCATAACGGAGTTTCGGCCATTTTCCTTGGCCTGATACATAGCCTGATCCGCTCTGATTACCGCATTACCCGCCCGTTCATCGGTCAGGTAGGAGGCTATGCCAAAGCTGCAGGTACAGTGATCGACCTCGGAAAAAGAATGGGCTTCGATTATACGGCGCAGCTTCTCTGCTAAAGTCTGAGCCCCTGCCAGATCAGTCTCTGGGCAAATAAGCAAAAATTCCTCTCCCCCCCAACGGCCGACAATATCAATGCTGCGGGTATTGCCACGCAATATTTCTGCAAGTTCTCGCAATACCTGATCGCCAGCATGGTGGCCATTAGCATCATTAATCTCTTTAAACCTATCAACATCGAGCATAATGATCGTCAAGGCATGGCCAGATCTGGCCGAACGCTGACATTCTTTTTCGAGAACATCTTCGAGTTTTATGCGATTATATAGCCCGGTCAGGCCATCCGTGACCGAGAGCTTCTTCAGCGTGAGGCTTTGCTGAGCCAAGTCTTCATGCGTTTTTGCCAACTCCCTGTTCAGCAGGGTGAGTTTTCTGTTCCAATAAGCAATTATTGCAATCACCACTGCAGCTCCAGCAAGTATCTTCCAGAGCAGTGTCGAATCGAAACTATGCTCAAATCGGATGGACAACCAGTTTCGGCTTATCCGGTCAATATCCCGAGGAGATAAAGATGTCAGAGCTCTGTTGAGTATAGACTGGAGCTGTGATTCCTCTCGGTTGATGCCGATGTACAAAAAATCCTGGTAAGGGGTTTGACCGGCGATCTTAAGATTATAGAGACCTTTCTGACGGATATGATAGGTGACCATCTGGAGATTGTCTATGGCTGCATCGGCTCTATTTTCTGCAACAGCAGCAAGGGCCTGTTGAAGATTCGGCATGACCAACAGAGAAATCTCCGGGAAATTATTGCTGAGGTAATCGATTATGTGATTGCCTTCTGCGACTGCCACGCTTTTTCCGGCGAGAATGGATAACTTTGGAATATAGGGTTGCTCATCTCTACTGATCACCACATTCACGGATTCAAAGTATGGCTTGGTGAACAGCAGCTCCTGCAGCTTGCCATTTGTCGTATTTATGCTTGAGACAATATCACATCGACCGTTTTTTACACCTTCCAAACTCTCCTTCCAAGTGGCGGTCTGGACGAAATTGAAATCTACGCCGATCTTTTGAGTAAGAGCAGACATTATTTCTGCAACAATACCGATATGGTTACCCCGTTCGTCTATACCCTCAAAGGGTAGCCAGCTAGGATTGGCACACATTCGTATTTCCTGCTTTTCCGCGAGATAATTCTGCTCCTCGGGAGAAAGTGGAATTCGCATGCCTTGCGTTTCTTCCCCAGTTGATTCAAACCAGCGCTCGTAAATTTCCGAAAGCTCTTGCTCGGTTACAGCATTCATGGCCTTCTGCATGATATCCCTAAGCATTAGCCGTTCTTTCTGTACACCAATTGACAATGGCGTATTTTCGAAGTGAATGCTATCCACTATGGGGGTGCTGCGCAAATCAGTCAGAAAATGTTTAGTGATAAGGTGGTCGAAGACCGGTTTTTCCGCAAGAGCTGCATCCGCCTTACCTGAAGAAACGGCCCTCAGGCAATCGAGCGTGGAGTTTTCAGTGGTAAAACTGATGGAGGGATAGTGCTTTTTGAGGATTTCCTCGTAGTAAAAATCTCTGGGGACGACAACCTTCTTCCCTTTAAGGTCTTTGAGACCGTTAAACTCCCCAGCGCCTTGTCGATAAACAATTCCCGAGAAAATCGTAAGATAGGGGGCGGTAAAAGCAATCTTTCGACGACGGTCTTCGGTTTCCACCACGTCGATTAAGAGATCAATCTCACCATTATCCAGCATGGTCATGAACTCCTTCCAGGATGGTCCGCTGACAAAATCAATGGATATGCCGAGCTTTTCACCGAGAAGCTGGAGGTAATCAATACAAAATCCACGGGGCGAGCCGTTGCTGTAAAAGTTAAAAGGCGGCCAGTTTTCCAAATTATCAGCTCGCAGAATCGGATGTTGAAGGAGATAGGCGGCTTCTTCTTCGGTGAGCTGTGGTATTGGTTTCTGCTGAGGTGAGATCCATTTCTGTGAAAGAGCGACTTTTTCTTTTTCGGAGACACTGTCCATTGCTTTCTGAAGAAGATCGCGGAGGAGTTCCATGTCTTTGTTGACCGCAATGTAAAGGCCCTGAGGCCCAAGACCGGCTGACTTAGTTTCACCAATGATCTGGAGATCGGCAAAAAAACGAGTGGCAATGAGATAGTCAACCACACCGCGATAACCGATATACGCATCTGCTTCACCATAGGTGATCGCCTTGAGGCCTTCCAAGGGATTGGTGACATGGTGCAATTTTATCTGTGGATATAAATTTTGCAGCACTTCTTCCTGCAGATAGCCGCTGGCTACGGCTATCGTCTTACCGTATAGGTCTTCAAAAACCTCGATTGAGTTTGTCTTATTACTGGTAACAATGACAAAAGGAAGGGTGAGGTAAGGCTCGGTAAAAAGCATAAACTCTTCTCTGCTTTTGGAATACCAGAGCGATGGGAGCAAGTCTATCTCGCCCTTCCTGAACAGATCCAGAAGTTCTTCCCAGGTGTGCCCGTTAACATATTCAAATGAAATTCCAAGCTTCTTGCCGAGAAGTTCAAGGTGATCTATGGCGTATCCCTTGGCAATACCATGCGTGCTAAAATCAAATGGTGGCCAGTCATCTTCATTCCCAACACGAATGACGGGGTGAGTGCTAAGGAATAACCTCTCCTGCTTAGACAACCTTAATTCTTCAATAAATGGAGCTGAAGGTGAGGAATTGTTATTATTCTGTTGGTCTGATTCGGCAGCATGGCTGATTGAGCTGGCTGCTATCTGGAGGCATGGTGCAACAAGAAGAACACTCAACAAATATGTTGATAAATAAGATATCAGGCGTTTACACAGGTGAGCTACCATTAAAAAAACGGAGTTTGTCGACGCGTTGAGTCGAAATTAGGTCTGAAAGTATCTCATTAAAAAACGGAAAATAAGACTCAAAGCCTTAGGTTTACTTTTCCGGCAACAGCAGCTGATGTTCCACAAGTAAATTTTCCTGTAGAAAAGTAATCAACAAGCAGCATACATCGCTGAGAAGATGTAACAATCAATGTTTCGGATTTTCAATAAAAATCTGTACCAAACTCTCTTCATCTCAACGAAAAATTTGAAAAGCCGGAACGAAAGGCTTTTTCATTCTTCCCATAGTATTCCACATAATGACGTTAAGTCAATATGTTCAAGTGTGGAAGTTGGTAACTAGGTTTTTGTCATGGTTTGTTTGGGGCATCAGTCACTTCTAGGACTATGAATTGCTTAAAGAGACATGGTGTTTTGAAAGACATACAATAAAGGTGCGATCATCCAAAAAATCATAGCATCGGCAATGTTTTTGGATGATCTAAAGGAAACAGTTGAGGAGATCTCACTCCGTCGGTCCCCAGGCACAGATTGTGGCGGTATTGCTTACAGTTACATGCTAGCCTGATCAGCAAGCCGTGAATCCATTCCATAAATAATCGTGTAATTCAAGGACCTCCAATGACCTTTGCTATATCAGAAAAGCAGAGATGATGGGTATATTGTTCATGGAGATTCAACCATTTTGAACGCGGCCGCGAAGGCCCGTTCCATATCAGGAAGATTGGTGATTTCCGGGACGACTTGGATATAGCGGACAACTCCCTGCTTATCCACTAATATAACTGATCTGGCAAGCAACATTGGGCCATCTATTAAAAGTCCCATTGATTTTCCAAAATCACCGGCCTTGTAGTCCGAGAGATAGTGGATGTCTGCCAGGTCCGCTTCTTCGGCAAAACGTTGTTGGGCAAAAGGTGTGTCGCGACTTATGGTGATACGCTTTATCGTTCCAGGCAGCTTGTCTCCCTCCTCGCCCAGATAGTGGGTTTGCTCCTCACACACTTTGGTGTCGATGGAAGGGACAATACTGAGAAAAAGAATTTCGCCTTTGTAGTTTCGGAGGTTGACCTCGGCCATATTCCCTGCATCGATAAGGGTGGTTTTCGGTAATCGATCACCTATTGCTATGGGAGTTCCTATTAGCTTCAGTTGTTCACCTTTTATCGTAACCTGGCTGCCTGGAGTGACGCTGTCGGGATTGATGGAAAGTTGTGACTGTTGCGCTGCGCATGACATAAAAAAGAATGTAAACGCACTAAATATCACGAATAGGTTGATGTTTTTCATTGTGCACCTCGAAATCATTCCTGCTGGATGTTAATATGCGATTAGAGAATGGAGAGCTGTTTGTCCTTGAGTTCATTGAACTTCCTCCCAAGTTCGGCGCGTTTTTCTTCATCAAGAACGCTATCGATCTGTGGGAAGACATCATCTTCTTCTTCGTCAAGATGATGAAGTGTGTATTCCTGCAACACTTCTAATTTGATTTTCCAACGTTCGTGATCTTTGGGGAAATGGTTGAGTTCCTGAAGTAGCATTTCTATGACGTGATGCTCTTCAACAGCCTCCAGCGCGTCATGGCGTGTTTTGTCCTCTTGTTCAAGAAGATCATAGAGGAATTTTTCTTCGTTTTTGTGGTGGATTGTCAGGTGATTGTTCAATTTATCAAACTGTTCAGGGGAATCGAGGACGTCCTTAAAAAGATCGCGAATAACCTGGTGATGTTCGGTGAGCACTTTGCTGATCAGTTCCATGGTTCCTCCTTTTTTCTTCATTCTTCAATCAGAGGCAAGTCTAGCCAGGCTCAAAT
>JASJDT010000087.1 GCA_030065655.1 Desulfocapsaceae bacterium
GGAGCAATACCGCGGTGGTATTGCAGCAGATGCTCCCGCCATTTTTCGCTACGCTCATGCGTCAGGGTTCGGGTGAGCTTGGCAGCAAAACGAAAATCGGCTGGGACCTTAGTCGTTATTCTGGCCATGGCATCGGCGCGGGGCATCTGGTACCAGGTGTAATTAAGTTCAACTACAGGAAAATGGCGCATGTACAAACCGAGCATGTCGCCGGTCTTGGTACCGGCCGGATAGAAACCGCTGTCAGTCCATTCGGTGTAGGAATAGCCGGATGTACCGATGCGCAGAGGGCAACCGCTATCACCTACCACAAGCCCGCTGACCGACGGTGACTGGAACATACGCTGTTGGGTGACTCCCGTCATCAACTCTTGCTCCCCGGCCGATGATCATCCACCCGGTCACGCAGTACCCCAATCACTTTGCCCTGAACCAGCAGTTCACCAAAAGAATAGGACATAGTCTGGTATGCCGCATTTTCCGGTCGCATTTCGATATGGTCGGCTCTGAGAAAAAAACGTTTTACCGTTGCCTCCTCGCCGTTGATCAGGGCCGCGACAATTTCCCCGTTTTCGGCGTACTGTCGCGGCTCGCAGATAACCAGATCACCGTCGAGTATACCGGCTCCCTGCATCGAGTTCCCCTGGATGCGTAAGCAGAAGAGATTGTCGCCGTTAAAACGGCTGCCATCGACAATAACTGTACCATCCCACTCTTGCTGGGCATACATGGGCAAGCCCGCAGTTATGCGGCCGATCACGGGGAGTTCCCGGCCCCGTCGCCTGTTCCTGCCGCCACCATCTTCTCCGGTCAACCGCACGGTACGGCTGTAGTGGCCGTCACGCTCTAGCACTCCTTTTCTCTCAAGCTGCTGCAGCATCTGCGCTACAGCGGTATGGCTGATGCCCATATCCTGCGCTGCTTCCCTAAGACTCGGCGCCCGCCCCTCCGCAGTGATCTTCTCTTTGAGATATGCTAAAAAATATTCCTGCTTTTCCGTTAATTCCATCTTCACCTCATTGCAATATGTACATACGTATGTACATGTACATATTTTTACAATACCACTACAGAGACAAATGTCAATTTACATTTAGTACATATCGATAAAAAACACGAATCTCGGAACTATCTAGTTTCCATCCGAAAACTAGGCATTTTGGTTGAGATCAAGGCATGTAAAAAATTTTACTACAGGCGCCCTGAAAGAAGTATCCTTGGAGTGCATATATCTGATATTACCAGGATAAAATTTTGAGCATAGCGAAGATATCGGCCGGATAAACGAAGACTTCCGGAAAGCGAAGACCCCGAGAGGGTAGTTTTAGGATGCAACTATCTATAGATTCTGAAAATGAAGGAATCTCGCGGATAAAATACGAGAGAAAAGGCCAACGGACAGCATGAGAGAAGCTCTCCGCTGCCCGCATCAACTACCAGTTTTCAGCTAGCAGTTCAAAATATCCGGTGGGTTTAACACAAGCTGGGCACTTGTCTGGAGCCTGCTGTCCTTTGTGCAGATAACCGCAGGAAAGACAACGCCAGGTCATCACTTCGGAGCGGCTGAAAACCCTTTCGTGCTCCAGGTTGGCAGCAAGCTCACGATAGAGCTTTTCATGCTGTTTTTCCGCAACACTGATGGCATCCAGTGTGTCGGCAGCACGCTCGAACCCTTCCTGACGAGCTGTCTCGGCAAACTGACGGTACATCGTACTGTGCACATAATTTTCGAGTTCGGCAGCCGAAAGTAGATTGGCATGTGTATCCAGAGTAACTCCTGCAGGAAAATTCCAGGCAACCTCTAACTCACCACCGTTGAAAAACTTGAAAAAACGATGAGCATGTTCGTACTCCTGGTTTGCCGTCTCATCAAAAATGGCCGCTATCTGCATATAGCCTTCATCCCTGGCCCTTTCAGCAAAAAAATTATAACGGGTACGAGCCTGTGCCTCGGCAGCAAAGGAGGTCAACAGATTCTTCGCCGTTGCACTTTCTCTAAATGCTACCATACATCACCCGCTAGTCTTCAATAATGATGGCATCGGCGCCACACTCCTGAGCCGCCTGCCGGACAACATCTGCATACTGGTCAGGAATCACATCAAACTTCACCGTGGAAAGCAGCTGGTCCTCATCATACTCAAAAACTTCCGGACAAAGTTTGTTGCAATTTCTATCACCCATGCAGTTCTTGGTAATCGTTACTTTCATGACATTCTCCTTTTGTAGCTGTCGTGACCGGAAAGCGCCCAGAACAATTCCTGGCGCAATGCTTAAAATACGTACGTTAAATTATTTTCTTTCGTGGTTTTCTTCGATGAGATTACCTGACAACGGTCTGCTTGGCAAGCTTTCTATTGCTACTTGACGGCTACCGAGGAGTATCTTTATCCCCGGTCTCCTTGTCTTCTCACAGACAGGAATCGACAGGATTTTTCAACCAACATGTTTCTGAGGAATACCCTTCTTTTTTCCGCCAGCCGATCTTATCTTATTGGAAATTTGTTTATCACTTAAAAACTAGCCAACGGTGCCACATGGACGTCACTCTGCCTCTCAGATCACGTACAAATTATCATCTCCAACCAAGCAAAATTGTTGCTCTGGGACTGAATTACCTCGAGCATATCAAGGAAAGCCAGTCCGTGGATGTAAAAAACTTTGACGACGAAATCCCCACGGAACCGGTACTCTTTCCGAAGACACCCAATGTCCTGATCGGTCCTGGAGCACCGATAATTCTGCCAGCATTTCTCAAAGATTACAATTTCAGCAACTGCCGAATCGACCACGAGGCGGAATTGGCAATCATCATCAAGGACAGAGTGAAAAACCTCAGCCCCGATTCTGCAATGGACCATGTGCTGGGCTTTACCTGTTTTAATGACATCAGCCAGCGTAATTTCCAGAAAACGGACAAGAGTGGATGGTATCGGGGAAAATCCCTGGACACCTTTGGCCCCATAGGCCCTGAAATTGTTCCCCCCGAACTGATCGGTGATCCGCAGAATCTGGAAATCATATGCCGTCTCAACGGTAAAACAGTCCAGCATTCAAACACCCGACATATGATTTTCAAAATACCAGAAATACTTGTCTTTATTTCGAAAAATTTCACCCTTGAAGCAGGCGACATCATCCTCACCGGTACTCCCAGTGGTGTCGGCCCCATCAAAGACGGTGATTGCGTTGAGGTGGAAATTGAAAATATTGGTGTGCTACGTAATCCGGTACAGGCGGAAATAGAAGCTTAAGAAGTCAGTTCTTCTAGATATTAGATCTGACGGTGCAAGGACACATCTCACATTCAGACTTTTTCACCGGCCTGCCCGCTTAACATTTTTGAGCTGCGTACCACTGTTCTGGCAAGATCGTCAAACACCAAATTATGGATAGGCACGATTGAATACCAGTAGGCTCTACCGAGGATGCCACGGGGAATGAAGTGCGCTGTCTGGACGAGCTGTTCGGGCTGACAATCGAACTCGAGCCAGGCCTGGCCGGGAAGCTTCATCTGGGCATAGAGCAGCAGACGTTTGCCCTCTCTAATATCGGCCACCTTCCAAAAATCAAGAGCATCCCCAACCCGTAGTTCCCGGTTCAACCTTCGTCCTCTGTTAAGCCCATAGCCACCGGTAACTTTATCCAGAAATCCGCGGATTTTCCAAAAAATATTATATTTATACCAGCCTTTTGGTCCACCCAGTTCGCAGGCAGATTCAAAAACATCCTTTGCTGTTTCGCCGTTGCCATAGGGCACAACCCGAACGTCACGCAGCACCGCTCCGGAAGGATCGTCAAAGTCTTTTATATCACATGCTTTTTCACCACTGCTATCACACCAGCGGCTAAGGACCTGATTCTGCTCCAGGGCGTTATTTGCCTTCTCCACCGACTCGGTGAAGGACAGGGGTTTAATCGATGGATAATATTTGGAGGCATGGTCATTCTGCAAAACTGTTTCACTCTTTAGTCCCTCCACAAGCGCAGAAGCCAGGCGATAGGGAATGGGGGTAAAGAGGATCAGCCAATATGAGGAAAGACGAGGAGACAACACCGGCACAGGGATGAGAAATCGCTTGAGTCCCATGACTTCTGCTGCCTGCTTCATCATCTCCTGAAAGCTTAACTTTTCTGTGCCGATATCGACAACGAGATCTTTATCGTAGTCCAGTGCGATACTCTTCTCAAGATAGGAGAGTACATCTCTAATGGCAATGGGCTGCGTCTTGGTCCGCACCCAGCGAGGGGTTATCATTACCGGTAATTTCTGGGCCAGATTACGGACGATCTCAAAGCTGGCACTCCCTGAACCAATGATTATTCCGGCTCGCAACCAGATCACCTGGATTTTGTCTGGTTCGGCTGAAAGTACTTCACCTGTTTCAATACGGCTGAGCAGATGTTTTGACGCCGTCTCTTTTACCCCAAGCCCACCAAGATAAACAATTCTACGAACACCCGCTGCGATACAGGCCTTGCGGAAATTCTCAGCACTCTCCCTATCAAGGTCGCGGTAATCACTATCAGTTCCCATGGAGTGGATGAGATAAAACGCTGTATCCACCTCGGCCAGGGCCTTGGCCAAGGATGGTTGATCGAAGGTGGAACCCTCGGCTATCTCAACTTCATCAGCGACCGCTACCTGAACTTTTCTTCGGTTACGCACCATTAGCCGCAGCTCATAGCTGCCGTTTTCCAGAAGACGGTGGGTCAGCCTCCTGCCGATATAACCCGTCGCCCCAGTTATAAGTATTTTCTTACTAGGCATGATTTCTCAGTTTAAGCTCGGTGGGATGGGGTTTGAGGTAATACTGGTTCAACAGGTAGGTTTCGTTATACTTCCTGGCATAGTGGTTGATCAGGGTTATAGGCACGATGAGCGGCACAAAATGGTTCCGATACGTTTCAATAACCTCGATCAGCTCTTTTTTCTCATCAGCGCTCAGTACCTTTTTAAAGAAACCCATCATATGCTGCAAGACATTGACATGAGATTTAAATGTCGGCTTTATTTTCATTGCCTCCATTAACCCCTGCTGATATTTTTCAAATATTTCCTGAGTATCAAGTTTACCTGCATCGGCCACCAATTTACCCAACTCCCGAAAGCACTTTTCACAGTGGGCCAGGAGCATAAGCTTGTGCTGCGTGTGAAATTGAACCAGACTGCCTGGAGTTCCTTCCGCAAGGGTTTCACGCCAGCGTTTATATACAAAGACCGATTCAATAAAATTCTCCCGCAGGAGCACATCGTGCAATCTGCCTTCCTCCTCGGTCGGTATGAGCGGAAAGTGTTTTTTAAACGCCCTTGCAAAAATACCCTCCCCGATATTTTGCGGTATCTTATTATCGTCGTACACCTTTACTCTCTCCATACCAGAAGAAGGTGAACGATTCTTAAAAATAAATCCGCAGAGATTATCCTTTTCCAATTCCACTAGTCGTTTGGCCGCCCATGACTTCATCTTATCGGTATGATCAATCCCCGTCTTATTGGTCACCAGACGAGGATCATCCGGGTCACCAATGAGGCGCATGGCCTCGCGTGGTATGGGCAAGCCGCATTCAACTTCCGGGCAAATCGGCACAAAATCAAAAAAATGTCCGAGTGTTTCAGTTACATAACGATCATGTTTATGGCCGCCGTCATAGCGCACTTTGTTGCCAAGCAGGCAGGAACTTACCCCCATGGGAATTTTTTCTTGAACATTGACTGGCATGCATCCCTCACAAATTGATGTTTAATTAGTAATATTTCTCAAGGTATGACAGCTTTACTTGAAGAGCAATACAGGACCCCACCATTTAGTGCCTTAAAATTAATTTTCTGTTCAATAAAACAAGAATATAGAAATCGTGAAAGAATCGTAAACTTGAAACTACTCCCAAAGCACTTTCACCCCTCAAGGGGGTACTGGACAGAGTCCCGCTTGCAGGGGTAACTATTATTAGAAGAAAACAGAGGAAGACAATACTTGCTGTCGAGGGTGAAAATTGGAAGAACAGTCGTTATTTACTCCGCCCGATTTCCGTTTTTCTCTGGTAGGTGGTCATGGTTATACCCGTAAAGATTATGGCTATTCCCACGACATGATAAATCTGTATCTCTTCCCCTAGAAATATGATGGCCAGAACTGTACTGAATACAGGCATCAGATGAATAAACGGTCCTGCTTTATTAGCACCTACCGTTCGTACCGCCCTATTCCAAAAAATGAAGGCCAATACCGAGGCAAAAAGAGCCACATAGACGATGGCTGATACAGATTGCAACGTCACCTGGAAATAATGACCACCTGCAAGCTCAAAACAATAGAAAGGCAGTATTCCCAGGACACCGGCGATGACTATGCCGGTCAGATAAGCTAAGGGATGTAATCCTTCCGGGTATTTTTTAAGATTTGCTGAGTAAAGTGCCCAGAAACTCGCGGCAATCATAACCAATACATCGCCACGATTAAACTCGAGTGCCTGCAGGATGGCCAGATCGGCACGGAAAATAATGAGAAAGACCCCGCAAAATGAAATCATGACGCCAAAACATTGTCTGGGAGTCATGACTTCGCGATACATAATCCAGGACCAGATCGCAATGAGTACAGGTATACAGGAATTCACCAGCACCGCATTAATTGCCGTCGTTGACTGCACCGCCAGATAAATAAGACTGTTGAAGGCAGTAACCCCAAGAAGCCCCTGGATGCAGATAAACATTAAATGTTTGCGGACAAGCTGGCGCTGCCTTAGCAGATGAGAGAGGCCGAAGAATGAGAGGATAATTAAAGCGATCACCCACCGCCAGAAAGACAGACCAAAGGGCGGAATCTCTTCATGCATACCTCGGCTGACCACAAAATTTCCCGACCAGAATAGCGTTGTAAGGATCAGTAAAAGGTATGGCATGAAACTCCCTTGCAGGATTTAGCAGTTCTCAACGAAACCTGAAAAATTAACAGTCTTTTTTAATACAATCTCTTCAGCTGCAAGAATCTACCATAATTGCTAAAATTTACAGGGAAAATATTACTCTTCTGGAAAAACAGAATGTTTCCCTGGTTAGTATTCGGTTTTTCTATTATCACAGCAGGAAAGCAACAGGTTGTTGATGTACTGTCCGATATACTCTCTTTGCATCTTCCCATGCCCTTACTAAATCACGCAAAGCACCGTCCTCTTCAACTCTTACATATACAGGCGTGAGCTCACCTCATCGATACGACCTTCCAGAGTAAGGTTATCCCGGTTATCGTTCTTCGAGCGGTTCCACTCTGCTGCGGAATCTTCCAGGTTGCAGCAACAAAGCAATCAATATCGTTCTTAGTCAAATAGCGATATTTGGCATTCCGACAATGACCAGCTTCATATGCAAATCGGAATGCAGCTCCATTTGATTTTGATTTAATTTTTTAGATCATATAGACTTGCAAGGATATCAAACCATTTCTGCTAGACAAGCAGGACACGAATATTGTGAAAAAGATGCCTAAAAATACACTACCATCACTACCACTAAGAACAGATACCCGGATAATGGGCAAAATCTTCGTTTTTTTTCTCCATTGCCTTATTCTACTCTGTTTGTCCGGATGCTTCTCGGTCATGGAAAACAACAATGCTGCACTCTCCGATGCTGCTCCCTCTCCGGGAGGTAAAAACCTGCCCACCTACGATGAACTGCGTGAGAGCAAGCAAAGATTACAGGAAGAAGTGGCAAGACTCACTGATGAATCGGAGAAGCAGAAAACGCTGCTCACGCAGCTCCAGCTCACACTTCTTAAGAAACATGCGGAAATCAGTGTGTTGTCAAAAAAAAATGATAGGCTGGTTAACGATTTTGTACGCAATACCAAAAATATCCAGAAGAGCGGGAATCGTGTCGAGACCGTGCGTATGCTTGCTGAAATTACCGCAATTTTGGAGAGAGCTAGGGCCTTTGATAAAAATCAGAAATGGTCACAGGCAATAGAAAAGGCCGAGAAATATCTGTTGGACAGTCAAACTGAACTCAATGCGGGAAATATTGACGGCGCCTCATATCTTGCCAATCAAGCAATTGAGGTAATGCAGACAACCGAGCTGAACCAACAGGCTGAGAAGAAAAAAGCCGCAAGCACAGAAATAGAATTTTATTATCCATTCCAGATGACGGTATTAAAAAACGCCAACGTAAGAAACGCGCCTTCCCTTAATACGGATATCTTGTATGTCGCGGAATCCGGGGCTAACGTCATAGCTGTCGGTTATTTAGATGAATGGGTGAAAGTAGAAATGAAAGACGGCAGTTTTGGCTGGATCTACTATAGCCTACTCAGTGGAGCTTTCTAGTTCTTCCTCCCAGGACTCCTGGTCGGAGTGCAGATAGATACATTTGTTCCGTCCGCTTTCCTTCGCTTTATAGAGAGCCTCATCTGCTCTTTTCACCAGATCCCCTTCACTTTTATCCATTGGGGATATTGTTGCTACCCCAATGCTCGCTGTAACTCGTACCACTCTTTTATCGCTCTGAAACAGAACGGCGGATATTTTATCTCCTATTCTCTGGGCAGTTTTCATGGCATCATCTTTCTCCGACTCTGGCAAGATGACTAGAAATTCCTCCCCCCCGTATCTGCCGACTGCGTCTATGTTGCGTACATTGTCTCTCAGTATTTCACCGATGCCCGCCAGCACCATATCTCCTGTCTGATGCCCGTAAGTATCGTTGACCTCCTTAAAATGATCGATATCCATCATCAGAATGGAGAAGTTGGTCTGGTAGCGGGTGAATAGTTCAAATTGAGAGAGCAAAAAGGCCATTATCTTTTTTCGGTTTGCCAGGCTGGTGAGCGAATCAGTGGTGGCAAGCTGCATAAGTGTTTCCTGATTTTCCCTGAGCTCACCGACCATATCGTTGAAAACGTGTGTCGCAAGTCCTAACTCGTCATTGTTGGAACGTTCCAGGTGTACATTCAAGTCACCGTCGGCAACCTGCCGAGCAGCACTCGTAATAGACTGCAGTGGCTTGATGATCTGCCTGGCCAATAGCCAGGCTAGTAGCCCGACAGCAAATCCGAGCAGGCAGATTATAAAAAGGTTGCGGTTTCGTGAAGCAAGTACTTGGTCATAAACCTCAGCATAATTCTCGGATACCAGAATTGCCCAATGGAATTCTTTCATCGGGGCGAGCAGGCCAATTGTTTTCTCTCCCCAAGAATTCAAATATTCCTGGAGTACTGAGTAAGGATGGTCGAAGTTAATGCTTATCTCGGCCTCATTCGGCACGGTTGTCTCTTCACTTGTCAAAAAGAGCTTGTGGTTGCCTAACTGCAATAGAGCCGCAACGGGTTTGGATTCCCAGGCATTGCCTTCCAGAGCTGAATTAAGGATTTCTCTGATCTTGATTAAATTCACTTCAATGGCCAACAGGCCATCGTAATCATCGTGCTTTTCATTAAATAGGAGGGTACCTATCAGCATCATCGGCGCCCCGTATTCTTCAGAGAAATAAACAGCGCTATGAAAGTAATTATCTATCTCCAGTTGTTCTTTAAAATTTTCCGGCAACTTAAATTCTTCCAGAGGCAAATCTGCTTGTGAGGCTGCAACAACTTCACCGTCACTGTTGCAGAGAATAATATTTGAGTAATATTCGAATTGATTTTGAACCGAGCCTAGATAGGTCTCAACCATCCGAATAGAGACAGGGGTGTTCCCGTTAGTAAGCTCGCCGGCTTCCGCCACTCGAATGGATTCTCTGTAGTTTTCTGTGATCACAAAAGACTTGGAAAATATATAAAGATCATACTTTCTTTCTTTGAACCAGAGTGACAACTCTCTCTGAATAATGGTGGAAATATGCTCAAGCTTTTGCTGGCACTTCTCCGTGACCGTTGACTCCATCATGTCGTTGAGAAGCCAGCCCATGGCTAAAACCGGAATTAAGGTGATGATGAGAGAAAAGAAGAGAATTCGGTTACGTATACATAGAAAACCAAATTGCTTTGTTGTCTTTTTCATTTAATCGGGGCGGTGTTCAGTATTGCTGAAGGATTTGCGAGACTTTTTATCGTATCGAAAAGTTACGATAAAGTTAAGAAAAAAATTAATTATCCTCGCAAGCCATGTTTGCAGGTCACTTTTTCCGGCTTTCAAACCCACCAACCTCAATGTTTTATCGGATTATTCTTAACTTTTATTTAGTGCCTTAAAATTGAATTTTTGTTTAAAAAAAGAAAACGGGAATCGTAAATAATTACTAACTTGGGACTATTCCAAAGGCACTTATCCCGCTTGTGGGTTAGCCATTTACCCCTGTTTTTCTGTGATAAAAAAGTAAGGAATAAAATACGTTCAAAGATTCAAATTTGTGATGTTATTCAGATCTCTTATTCTATATTTTTGCTAATTTTAAATGTTAGGCTGATTAGGTTGCAGAGAGTATTTGCTGAAAAATAACGTTTTATCCGTTTCCGCCTCATTAGTTTTAGTCAGCTCATTGCATAAGG
>JASJDT010000088.1 GCA_030065655.1 Desulfocapsaceae bacterium
TTCCATGAATATTAAATCAATAGCTAAATTTTTTTTGGACTTGCCAACAATCAGGTGGCAAGTAGAGTCTGGTGGGCTTCGTTTCTTGCAGCTGCTGATGTTAATTTCTCTATTTCAGCATTTATCCTCTCGGGACTTAATTCATTATCTCTACACTCTTCTTCCAGAATCGTGATTGCGAAAGCATCTTGGATAATAGCTTGGGCAGTCTGCTCAGCTTCTTCATTTAAGGGCGTACCGGTGACAATTCTACAAACCTGGTCAATGAGTGTTTCATTGGCTCCAACGGACGTTAATAATTCTGTCACGGTTTCCGAATTGGTAACAGATCTCTTTTGCAATAATTCATGTGCTTCTTGAAGTGTTGAATAATCCAGATCTGTAAAGAAAAGATAGGCAGAACAGAGAATCAAAGCCAGATTAGCGTTATCAGTTGATTTTCCTATTTTTTCGGCATGACTAGCTATTCGTGTCGTAAGTCGAATACGTCTGAAGTCGCGTTGAAAATATCTTTTCACTGCGACTGCAACCTTGTCTTTGAGGAGATTGTGTTGTTGTAATACAAATTCTTCCGGCAAAGTTCCCAGACATTGCTCGGCAAACTGACAATAAGTGGCACAACCAAAATCAAGTTTTGGATTTACAAAGCGGTGGCTGCAATGGTTACATTTGCGTGTTGTATCATCCTTGTAGAATTCTACCATCTGACCGCACTCCGGACACTTCACTTCATATATGGCATCATTATCCCAAAACTGCATATCTTGTCCGGGGCATTTCATCAGTTTCCTCCGCTACGTGTAAATTTCAGATAATTTACTTAGGTATAGTAATCACCGAAAGATCGTTCTACAGAAATAAGAGTTTAAAATTCTATATCTCTTAGAAGAATAGTAGCATTGCGGTATACGATATGCTTTGACCTAGGTCAAAAGGATTGTCTGGAGAGGCAGATACTGGATACACAATGTGGAAGTGGGGTGACCAACAGATTGCTGGCCACCCTAAACGTTGTGAGTTTTAAGCTGGGCAAGTTTCCTTGAGCATCTCATCTATAGCTACAACGGAGAGGGAGTCATCGGGAAGCTCTAGCAGGGATTTGCGTTCCATGTCATATTCCAACAGAGCCGGATCTTCAGGAATGACAGCAGATATGGGAAGATCTATTTCGGCAACCTCATCAAGGAAGGCTTTGCTCAAATCTTCAGGTCCCCGTGAAACCACAATACCCAGATTGCCAATGTTCAGTTTAAGACTGCCGAGCATTTGATTGATACGCTTGACTGCCCGTAAACCACGAAGAGAATAGTCGGTAACCAGATAGAGCATGTCCACATTGCCACTGGTGCGTCGGCTGAGGTGTTCCATTCCTGCTTCGTTATCGACAACCAGATATTTATAATTGGCAGAGAGCTTCTCTGTAAAATTGTGAAGGATATTATTTACCATACAATAGCACCCTTGGCCCTCTTGACGGCCCATTACCAATAGATCAAATTCCGGCTGCTCAATCAAGGCTTGTTCAACGAGAGTTTCCAGGTAGTTAACCTTATCCATACCGGAAGGAATACCCTGAGGATCCTTCATATAGTCTTCTCTTATATCACCAATTGTGCTGGTGACCTCAAGACCCATCGTTTCACCCAGATTGCTGTTGGGATCGGCATCGACTGCAAGAATAGGGGCCTTCCCATTGCGGGAAAGATTTCGAACCACCAGGGTGGCAACCGTGGTTTTGCCTACTCCACCTTTTCCAGCAAATGCAATTACTTTACTCATAAAAATTCTCCATTATAAAATCTGCCTGTGTTGTCATTATTGAACTTATCAATGGTAAACACAATTGAGTTAAAAGAACAAATCACATTATATCGTACACGCTGCAAATATAACCATATATTCATAAAATTAAATACCAATGTTTGGTAGTACAATCTGACATTTTATCCCATTACAAAAGCCTTAAACTTCTTCCGGATCAAAGCCTGATTAGATTTTAAAAATTCTTCTCTTAATCATGTACCTAACGAAACCTTCATATTCTGTCGATAAGTGAACTAATACACACAATTTTATGAGTGATGAAAAAAATTAAAACAATATTTGGATTTTGAAAAAATTTAGGTTACAAGAAAATTAGACATTGTTCAGATATCGTTAGCGAAGTCTCTGGAAAATGTCTTTTTAAAAATAATATGTGATAGCAACAGGATGGAAGAAAGTTCACTTATAATCGATACGAACGTATCAACTAACTCACCTAAATGGTGCAGCACTTTCCGTGTGCATCTCCAGAAAGTATTTCTATTAATTATCCTCTTCACCACCCCAACTTTTAATACCACTCTAACTTAAAGAATTGTCATGTACTATTTTGCCTATGGCTCCAACATGTCGGCCCGCAGACTCAAGGCCAGGATACCGGATGCTAAGATCGTCGGAACAGGCTGCATACCAGGCCATGAACTTCGCTTTCACAAGGTAAGCCAGATGGACGGTTCTGGAAAATGTGATATCTGTCCGTCAACGGAGATTGATCGCTGTGTATATGGTGTTATTTACGAGATATCCTATGCCGATCGCATCCATCTTGATGCAATAGAGGGTTCCGGAGTGGGCTATATCCGCAAGGAAGTGATGGTTCAGTTCAGCAATGGTGCTAAACGAAAAGCAGCCACCTATTTTGCGCTCACCGTTGATTCATCCCTCCAGCCTTTTCACTGGTATAAGGAACATGTGTTACGAGGGGCTGAAGAAAATCACTTACCGGAAGAATATATCGAAGAGATTTCCTGCATATCATCGATTGCCGACCCGATACCTGAGCGGCATGAACAGGAGATGGCCATCTACCTGCAAAAAATACGCTAGTTTCATATTTAGGAAGTTGAGAAGAAGACCAGCTAAACTGCAAGGTAACTATCAATAATATTTTAAAAATGTTCTAGCTGGCTACTGCTCTTGAGTACTTCTACAGGCCGTGCAAACACTATAGTCAAAATAGCAAAAGGCGAAGGAGCTGCTTGCCCCTTCGCCTTTTTTCTTTTTAAAAAGTGAGAATGACAGGCTAAGCGCTCTCTTTCACCTTTTTCTTCCTTTTTTTCTTCTTGGTGAGTTCTTCAGGAGAGACAAGTTTTTCTTTCAATTCATTCAAATGTTCAATATTGATCGTTGAATTCATCTCGATACCCAATTCTTTCTCGGTGAAGCCGAGGCAAAGACCAAGAAGCTGTGGGTAAAGCAGCACCGGCATGACATCCTTGGAATTTTCAACGATATGGAGTTGAGTCGTGTCAAATTGCAGGTGACAATAAGCACAGATCGGGGTAATAAAACCTGCTCCAGCCTCTTTGGCTCCACTAATCTTTTCGTTGAGCAGATCATGACTGAGATCTTCGTTGATACCGGCCAGAGCGGCACCACAACATTCAAGTTGGCCACGCCAATCAAGATTTTTCGCACCCGTTGCCGATACCAGGGCATCGGTGATCTGCGGAACGAAAGAGTTATCGAATTTGGTTATTTCTCTGGGACGTAATACATGGCATCCCTGAATAACTGCAATATCGAGATCCTTGACCATGTATTTAAACTTGGAGGAGAGTTTCTCGATTCCGACATCTTCATGGAGAACGGCAAGGTAGTGTTTGACCTGTACATTGCCAGAGTAGGTAAGACCTTCCTTGGTAAGAATAAGGTTAATCTCCTCGAGAAGTTGCCGGTCGTTAGCTAACTGATTTTTTGCTTTCATCAAGCTAGCAAAACAACAGTTACAGATGACCGCAATATCGAGGTTTTCTTTTTCCGCTATAGCCAGATTCCTGGCTGAAGGCAGGATATAGGCCTTTTCATTGACATTACGTACTGGATAGCCGCAGCAGGTAAAGTCACGCAGCTCCACCAGTTCTATATCAAACATTGCCAGCACAGCTGTCGTTGCCGTAGCATATTGTTCTATTCTGACGGGTATGTTGCATCCCTGAAAAAATGCATATTTCATTTATTTTCTCCTGCCTCGATTTTGTTTATAGCCATATTCTTCAATCTATAGAAGATATCAGTCAGCTCCACTCCGTTTGGGCAGTGTTCCTGGCAAAGATAACAGGTTGAGCAACTCCAGATCATCTGAGAGCCCACAGCCAGGTTTTGGTTTCCTATCCCTAAACTATATATTATCTGATGGGGCATCATGTCCAATGCTTCGGCGGGAGATTCATAGTTGCGGACCACAGGACAGATATTGGTGCATCGTTGACATGAGTAACAACTGTTATATGAGGTGTTCTCAAGCCATTTTTCCCTGGAAAGAGTTATTGGTCCCGTGAGATCTTTGAGGCTGGAGAAGGTAGCTTTAAACATCTCCTGAACGGCATGTAGTGCCTGAGCATGCTTGGAGATGTAACGGCGAGCCAATGACAGGGGGAAGGAGAAGTGGCTGAGCATCGATGTCTCAACTTTGCCATCACCTAATAGATAGTAACGGGAGTTAACAAAAAGATCCCTGAGATTAATCCCTGAAGGGCAGATGTCGGTGCAGCGGTCGCAACTCGTACAAATATACAGACCTTCCTGAAGACGTTTGCGCGTTGCCGTATCTATCTCTTTACCAGCTGCTATTTTTTTGAGAAATTGGACTTTCTCCGATGGCAGGATGAAGTCATTTTGAAAAGATTCATAAAACATCTGTGATGAACATTCTACGGTACAGGCTCCGCAATGGGTGCAGGCTGAAAGGCCAATAAGCTGCCTGTTCAGGGCGTTGATGGGGTCATCACTTTCCTTACCCATGACCCGATTAATGGCCAGGCTTATCGGGGCAGAGATTACATGAAACATCTTGCTGAATGGGAGCCAGGCCAGCAAACCAAAACAGGCAACCAAGTGAAGAAAATTCAAGAAGGCAATGGTTAGCTCGTCACCGATACCTGCAGCCAGCGGTCCCATAAATTTACTCGCCGAAAAGCTGATGAAAGCATTCTTATTGCTGACGTGGCATTCGATGCAGCTTGAAAACTCGTGTGTTTCTTTACCTAACTCCAACATTTCAGGTTCGATCGGTTTGGTAAAATTCGGGGAATGAAGACCGTTTTCAGCAACCCAATAGGCTTCCAGGGCTTGTGCCTCTTCACCCTCAACCATTCCATATTCATCATACATTGCCTGATAGACGGAATAGGAAGAAATTTTGGTACTTTCAAGCAGGAAACCTGAGACCATGATGACGCCGATGAGAATTAATGCTGTCCAGTCGCTGGCATACGACTTCATGCGTTGAGATCGCATCTTGAGACGCCTGTATATGGCCAAGGCAATACCTGCGACGGCTAGCAAACCAAATAAATTGCGCAGGACCATAGAAGGATTGAGAGTAGAAATGTATTCTCGGTTAAAGAGCTCAAAGGTAAAGGTACCAATTGCATGCATGAAAAACAGCAGGAGAAAACTGGCAAAGATGAGAACGTGTGTTATCCAGCGGTACTTGCTTTTATTGAATGATCTCTTCTGAAACAGAAGGTCTGCGAAAAGGGATTGAATAAGCTGGAAAATCTTGGAGCTGAATACGGTGGAAATTATACCACCGAATGCCTGGGTGAGTCTTTTGCCAAAGGGGATTTTTTCCCGCGTGGGATCAATGCTCTGTGAGAACCAGATTGAGAAACGAAAAAGGACACCTAGTATGAAGATAGCTAGTGCTATACCAAAAAGAATCTTGTAGCTCATAGGTTTATTTTTCCTCAGCTGGAGGATATTCTAAAAACAATTGAAGGTGATTCCAGAAAAGAAAGAAGAATCTCAGAAGACACCTGTTTTTCAAAACATCCTGTTATTAATTGAAATCTGTTGACTCTATTAGTTGTTAGCTTTCCCCCATGCTATGTATTCCCCCAAGGTTAGGGTAAAGTGTTTATAATTCATCTGAAATCCTAAACCGACAAATTTTACCGCAAGTACAACGTTAAAACTTTAATAGAAATTTGTAAGCTTAACAATGGTTATCTCTTCAAGCTGAGATCATCGTTTCTTATTTGTTGCATAATCTTGAAAAAAAGTTTCACTCTTTTGAATATTCTGGTAATCTCCCTGCTGGATTTCGAAAATTGTTTGAATTTCTACGACAATAGCCTGACAAAGTAAGGAGGATTTAGCAAAATAAGAGCGTACAAATGAGATGGCATGACAGAATGGCATAAAAAATGTCATAGCTTCTCAAAAAATGTATTGTTCCGATGAGTAACCGGTATTTTACACTGGAATGGAGCATATACCAGAACGATGAAGTAACGGTGCTTGTTGGACGGAGGATAATGTTGTGACAAGAATTACCCCCGGACAGGAAAAAAAGGACAAAACGGGCGCGGTTCTGGTTGTTGGCGCAGGCATAGGCGGTATGCAGGCTGCGCTGGATCTTGCCGATAGCGGCCTTTTGGTTCACATGGTCAATGATGAACCTTCAATTGGCGGGACCATGTCCCGACTCGATAAAACTTTTCCCACCGGTGATTGCGCGATGTGTATGATATCACCCCGGATGGTGGAAAGCAGCAGACATCCCAATATAAAATTACACACCATGGCGAGTGTGGAAAAAGTCGAAGGTGATGAAGGGGATTTCACTGCCTCAATCAAACAGAAGGCTCGCTATGTAGATCCCGATAGATGTACGGGTTGCGGGGCATGTGAAGAAAAATGTCCCAGTAAGGTAATCAATATATTCAACCAAGGCCTGGATAAAAGAAGAGCCATCTATGCTCTCTTTCCTCAAGCGGTACCGAATACCAGAGCTATTGACTCCGACTATTGCCTTTATCTGAATAAAGGGGTCTGTCGTAAATGCGAAAAGGCCTGTGATGCCAATGCCATTAATTTTGAGGATAAAGACAAGCACTACGACATCAATGTTGGCTCCATCATTCTTACTCCCGGTTTAAAAACCTATTCTCCCGAAATTCGCCAGGAATTTGGCTATGGGAAGAATAAGAACGTGGTCACTTCGCTTCAGTTTGAACGGCTGCTTTCCGCTTCCGGTCCTTGCGGGGGAGAGGTCGAACGTCCCTTTGATGGCAGGCATCCCAAAAAACTAGCCTGGATTCAATGCGTTGGCTCCAGGAACGAACACAATTCCAATCCGTGGTGTTCCTCGGTTTGCTGCATGTACGCAGCCAAACAGTCAATTATCGCCAAAGAACACGATCCGGAAGTAGAAGCCAGTGTTTTTTATATGGAGATGCGGGCCTTCGGCAAGGACTTCGACAAGTATGTGGATAAGGCGAAAAATGAGGCGGGTGTCCTCTATAAGCGCGCCATGGTTTCAGATGTTGTCGAGGACAAAGAGACCGGCGATTTAACCATCAATTATGTCGACGATCAGGGTAACCGTGTACAAGAAAAATTTGATATGGTTATCCTTTCAATCGGCTTTGAACCTCGGGAGAATCAAAAAGATTTCGCTGACATCTTTGGTGTTGCCAGTGATGAATATGGCTTTGCCCAAACATCCAAGCTTAGCCCTGTAGAAACCAGCCGCAAGGGAATATACGTAGCGGGTATTTATCAGGGACCTAAGGATATTCCGGAAACAGTTATTCAGGGTAGTGGCGCTGCAGCCTCTTCCATGGCTTTGCTCGGAGAAAGCAGAGGCACCCAGGTTGAGGAAGTGGTTCTTCCTCCTGAAAGAGATATTACCGGGGAAGAACCCAGAGTTGGCGTTATTGTCTGCCATTGCGGAGTAAATATAGCTGGCACCGTCGATGTCGACAAGGTGGCTGAGGAGGCCGCCAAACAGGAAGGCGTCACGCATACCGAGACGATAATCTATGCCTGTGCCCCCGATGGACAGCAAAAGATTAGAGAGCTCATTGAAGAAAAGGGACTCAACAGAGTGGTTGTTGCTTCCTGTACACCACGAACTCATTCTCCGCTATTTCAAGACACAATCCGGGAAGTTGGCTTGAATAAATTTTTGTTCGAACTTGCCGATATCCGTGAACAATGTTCCTGGTGTCACTCCGATAACCCTGAAAAGGCAACCACGAAGGCCATAGACATTGTCAATATGAACGTGGCCAAAACCAGACTTCTCGATCCGGTAACTCAAAATTCCGTTGGTGTTATGCATTCAGCCCTCATTGTCGGTGGGGGGCTTGCCGGTATGACCGCAGCTCTTTCCCTGGCGGACCAGGGATACGGTGTTTTTATAGTTGAAAAAGAGCAGGAACTAGGCGGTTTACTGCGTTCCGTTCGAACTAATCTTGAAGGTGATGATGTGCAGAAGCATCTTCAGGAGACCATTGATAAGGTCAACGAAAATACGTTAATCAATGTCTATACAGGGACTACGGTTGCGGAATCAGATGGATTTGTCGGTAATTTCAACACAAAACTCGACAATGGTCAAGTTCTGGAGCATGGAGCAATTCTCATAGCCAGTGGTGGCATCGAGTATGCACCGACTGAATATAGCTTCGAGAATTCTGAGAAAATCATCACCCAGAGGCAGCTGGAGGATATACTTGCCGAGAGAACACCTTCAGCGAACGAAACCATCGTGATGATTCAATGTGTTGGTTCCCGTGAAGAGCCTCACAATTATTGTTCCAGAGTATGTTGTCAGGATGCTTTAAAGAACGCGATCTTGATAAAGGAAAACTCACCCGATACCCAGGTAGTCATCCTTTACAGAGATATGCGGGCCTACGGTCTCAAAGAGAAATATTACAAAAAAGCTCGTGATCTTGGTGTCTTGTTCTTCTTGTTCACGCCTGAGAATAAGCCTGTTGTCAATCCTGAAGGAGACAAAGTAAACGTAAATTTCGAAAGCAACATCCTCAATAAGGAAATGCAGATTGAAGCCGACTATGTTGTGCTCTCGACAGGATTGCGGCCTCATCCGGAAACTGAAAATATCGCTAAAAAATATAAACTTACCTGCAACACCGATGGCTTCTTTCTTGAAGCCCACGTCAAGTTGCGGCCGGTTGATTTTCCCAGCGAAGGATATTTTCTGGCAGGTTTGGCTCATGCACCCAAAAACATAGAAGAAACAATAAGCCAATCGCTGGCTGCTGCCGGTAGGGCCGGGACCCTGCTTTCTCATGAAAAATTGAGTGTTTCAGGTGTCATCTCCAAGCATAACCGAGATATCTGCATGTCGTGTCTGGCCTGTTTTCGAGCCTGTCCTTTTGGTTCACCTTTTATTGATGAAGATGGCAGGGTTAGCCATAACGAAATCAAATGTACCGGATGTGGTATCTGTGCCGGAGTTTGCCCTGCAAAAGCATTTCAGGTCAACTATTTCCGGGACGATCAGATAAGAGCGATGATCGATGCTGCAACCGATGATATTTGATTCTCCATTACATGAGGCAATACCAATATGAGTGCTGAAGAAGGAAAAACAGAAGAACGTAAAAGCCCTGAAAAGCCAAGCGAGATTCCGGAAGGCTGGCAGGCAAACATTATTGCTTTTGCATGCCATTACTGTGCCTTCGCTGCAGCAGATCTGGCAGGGGTAATGCGCCTTACCTATCCGTTCAATGTGAAGGTCGTCAGACTTCCCTGTACCGGAAAGCTGGACCAGTCCTATTTACTGCGTGCCTTTGAACGAGGAGTTGATGGTGTTTTTGTTGCCGGCTGACTTGAGGGTCAATGCCATTTCCTGGAAGGAAATCTTAATGCCAAGAAGCGAGTGACCAAAGTGCATCAATTGCTAGAAACTGTTGGTGTGGATAGTGAGCGCTTACAGTTCTATAATCTCTCAGCTGCCATGGGACCGCGCTGGGCAGAGATATGCACTGAGTTTACCGAGAAGATATCAGAGCTAGGCCCATCTCCAATCCATGTTGCCTTGCAGAAAAAATCAGCAAAGAAACAGATGGAGAGTGAGCCTGCTAAGTAAAATGGGCAGTAGCTACATTTAACAACGAAAATATACACTGGCTAGTCGAGCAGCCCATATTGCAATAAGGAGTATAATAGAATGATCGTAGGTGAACAAAAACCATTTGAAGAAATATGGGACATGGTGAAAGAGCATAAGCAGTTAACCGTTTTCGGGTGTAATACCTGTGTTGCTGTTTGCCATCAAGGTGGAAACAAAGAGGCGGAAATACTGGCTTCGTTGCTGAGGATGCGAGCAACTCAGGATGAGATTGACATCGAAATTGTCGACAGCGGCATTGAAAGACAATGCGAGCATGAGTTTTTTGAATCGGCTCAGGAATTACTCGAAAAGTCAGAAGCTGTCTTAAGTCTCGCCTGCGGTATCGGTGTCCAGTATGTGGCCATGAAATATGAAAAAACACCGGTATATCCTGCCCTGAACACCACCTTCCTTGGCGATGTTCTGGAAAAAGGAGTGTACACAGAAAAATGTCAGGCATGCGGCGATTGCGTACTTGGCATCACCGGAGGCGTATGTCCGGTGAGCAGATGCTGTAAAAG
>JASJDT010000015.1 GCA_030065655.1 Desulfocapsaceae bacterium
GGAGATTACTCATGCCGCAAAGGTGAAAGTAGAATAGCTGAAGGCGAAGAAGGTTGCCTGGTGGTCTCGGAACCTTTAAACGATGATCAGCGTTGGCAGAGAGTGGAGAATAACCATCTGGTCGCGGTCGATGCGAACAAAAACGTCACCGTGGACCCCATCCCTTCATTTGGATAGGACAGCGTCCTTTTCCACCGAGATGTCTGGTGAAAAAAAAGAGAGGGTATGAACCATCGCCTAAGGTTCATACCCTCTCTTTTGGTAATTGCTAGTTTCGGACGGAAACTATGTATCTACCTGGTTAAGGTTCGTTTAACAGCGTCCTTCCAACCGGCGTATTTCCGTTTCTGGAGATTTTTATCTATTTCAGGGAGAAACTGTTTGTCCAGCCGCCAGCTGGTGGCAAAGTCCTCCGGCGGAGGATAGACGCCGTTACGCAGGCCGGCAAGATAGGCGGCACCCACCGCGGTCGTTTCAAGAACCACCGGCCGGTCCACCGGGGCGTCGAGGATGTCTGCGAGAAACTGCATGAACCAGTTGTTGGCAACCATGCCACCATCAACCCGGAGCACCGTCTTCTCATGGGGTTCCTGCCAGTCCTTATTCATGGCCTCAAGTAGATCCTTGGTTTGATAGCAGACTGACTCGAGGGCAGCTCGGGAGAGTTCCGCAGGCCCCGTGCCTCTGGTAATGCCAAAAATGGCTCCTCTGGCATCCGGGTCCCAGTGTGGTGCACCAAGGCCGGTAAAGGCAGGCACCAGGTAAACGTCCTGGTTAGGATCGGCCTTGGCGGCAAGCTTGGCAGTCATGGCCGCTTCCTCAATGACACCGAGGGCATCACGCATCCATTGTACGGCGGCCCCGGCAATAAATATCGACCCCTCCAGGGCATAAGTGTTTTTGCCGTTGAGGCGATAGCCGATGGTGGTGAGTAGTCTGTTTTTGGAACTGATGGGAGTGTTGCCGGTGTTGAGAACGGCAAAACAGCCTGTACCATAGGTGGATTTGAGCATCCCCGGCTGAAAACATGCCTGACCGACAAGAGCAGCCTGTTGATCGCCGGCGATGCCGCTGATGGGTATACTGTGATCGAAAATTCCCTCGGCAGTTAAACCGAAATCGTCCGATGAATCCTTTACCTCCGGCAGTAGAGCAGAAGGGATCTGCAAAATATCGAGGATGGTGCTGTCCCAGCGATTGTCATGGATATTGTAGAGTAGAGTCCGGCTGGCGTTGGTGGCATCGGTTGCATGAACTTTACCGCCGGTCAGGCGCCAGAGCAAAAAGGAGTCAACGGTACCAAAGGCCAGTTTTCCTGCTTCCGCTTTTTCTCGGGCTCCTTCAACGTTATCGAGCAGCCAGCTCACCTTGGTTCCGGAAAAATAGGCGTCAATGAGAAGCCCTGTTTTTTGAGCGAAAAGATCAGTGTAGCCTTTATCTTCGAGATCATTGCAAAAACCGGCGGTACGGCGATCCTGCCAGACAATCGCTTTATGTATTGGTTCACCCGTTTCCCTGTCCCAGATAATAGAGGTCTCGCGTTGGTTGGTGATGCCGATGGCGGTGATATCGCCTGCCTGCAGTTTGGCTTCTGCCAGGGCTTTTTTGCAGGAGCTTAAACTCGTCTGCCAGATCTCCTCCGGATCGTGCTCCACCCAGCCGGAGTCTGGAAAGAATTGTTCAAATTCCTGTTGGGCGACACTGATAATCTCAAATTTTTCATTGAAAATAATCGCGCGGCTTGAGGTTGTTCCCTGGTCGATGGCGAGAATATAGGCTGACATAAATTTTCTCCTCTCAATGAATGATGGAAGGCTCACAAAATTGAGGATTGGTAGCACTGGTAAATTTTCAAGACATACTAATTCTATTTTTACGCAAATGGCAAACAAAAGAAAATTTTTCCCGCAATTGAAAACCTAAAAGTTTAGACTGTCCTTCGACTACTTGTTTAACTAACCAAAATCAAATAAA
Source organism: Desulfocapsaceae bacterium (assembly GCA_030065655.1). GTDB lineage: Bacteria > Desulfobacterota > Desulfobulbia > Desulfobulbales > Desulfocapsaceae > Desulfopila_A. The sequence goes on from JASJDT010000015.1 coordinate 1,975, forward strand.
ATTTTCAAAATATAAAGCTCTTTTAGCTCATCATTTCTGAATATTTTGCTCATAAATAAGTGGTTTGCCCTGTGGTCCACGGGGGGTTAAAGTGTTATAAAAAACTATAGATATAAGTTAGATGAGTTTGGTTGGTAAGAAGACCGCAAGAAATCACAATTGGCTGCAAAAATGTAGTATTCGAACATTTATTCGAATAATACGAAAATCATTTATTGACTTTTCGAAACAAAAGTTAGTATGTAATTATTGATAGGTCTAGGCAGTACAACCCCCAAAATCTAACTGCTTAAGGAGGTCATCTTTATGTTGAAAAAGATTGCGTTAATCACAGCTTTGACAGCATTTAGCGTTTCCACTGCTAACGCTGGTGTTGATGAAGCGAAAAAATGGATTGACGAGGAGTTCCAGCCTTCGGTTCTCTCTAAAAGTGAACAAATGAAGGAAATGGAATGGTTTATTAATGCGGCCAAACCTTTCAAGGGCATGGAAATCAATGTGTTGTCTGAAACAATTCCTACCCATGAATATGAGTCCAAAACATTAACCAAAGCATTCGAAGAAATTACCGGCATAAAGGTCAACCACCAGCTGCTTGGCGAAGGTGAGGTTGTTCAGGCAGTACAAACCCAGATGCAGACCAAGCGTAACCTCTATGATGCCTATGTCAATGATTCCGACCTGATCGGTACTCATTCGCGATTGCAGCTTGCCGTGAATCTGTCCGACTGGATGGCTGGTGAAGGCAAAGATGTAACCAATCCAGATTTGGATATTGAAGACTTCATTGGTAAAACGTTCACCACCGGACCTGACGGAAAACTGTATCAGCTTCCCGATCAGCAGTTTGCCAATCTCTATTGGTTCCGTAAGGACTGGTTCGATCGTCCTGAGTTGCAGAAGAAATTCAAGGAGATGTATGGTTATGAATTAGGCGTACCGGTGAACTGGTCGGCCTATGAAGATATTGCTGAGTTTTTCTCAGTGCACGTTAAGGAAATAGACGGTGTCAGGGTCTATGGTCACATGGACTACGGTAAGCGCGCGCCGGATCTTGGCTGGCGGATGACCGATGCCTGGTTGTCCATGGCCGGTGCCGGTAGCCAGGGTTTTCCAAACGGTGTTCCCGTAGATGAGTGGGGCATCCGTATGGAAGAAGGTTCCTGCAACCCTGTTGGTGCCTCTGTTTCGCGTGGTGGTGCGGCCAATGGCCCCGCTGCAGTGTACGCCATCCGTAAATGGGATGAATGGCTGCGTAAATACGCGCCTCCAGGTGCGGCAAGCTACGACTTTTATCAATCCCTGCCTGCGCTTTCGCAAGGTAATGTTGCCCAGCAGATTTTCTGGTATACCGCCTTTACGGCGTCCATGGTTGCCCCGAAATCAGACGGAAACAACACCGTTGATGACGAAGGAATGCCGCTCTGGCGCATGGCTCCGTCCCCGCATGGACCATATTGGGAAGAAGGCCAGAAACTCGGTTATCAGGATGCCGGTTCCTGGACGCTTTTCAAGTCTACTCCGGTTGATCGCCGCAAGGCAGCCTGGCTCTATTCCCAGTTTGTCGTCTCCAAAACTGTGGATACCAGGAAGAGCCATGTTGGCTTGACCTTCATCCGCGAGAGTACCGTTAATCATGAATCCTTCACCGAGCGTGCTCCAAAACTCGGTGGTCTGGTTGAGTTTTATCGTTCTCCGGATCGGGTCATGTGGTCTCCCACCGGCGTTAACGTCCCCGATTATCCCAAGCTTGCCCAAATCTGGTGGCAGCAGATCGGTGATGTAAACTCAGGCGCCTTCACCCCGCAGGAAGCCATGGACCGTCTCGCCCAGGAAATGGATACGACAATGTCTCGTATGCAGAGAGCTGACGAGAAAGCCAATACCTATGGTGGCTGCGGCCCAAGGTTGAATGAAAAGAAAGATCCTTCATACTGGTTGAATCAACCAGGATCACCCAAGGCCAAGCTTGACAATGAAAAGCCTCAAGGTGAGACAGTTAACTACGATGAACTGGTGAAACGCTGGCAGAAGTAACAAACCGGTGAAAGCCTAACGCAACCGGAGTTCGCCCTTCTGGCGAACTCCGGTATTATTCCAGAGTACAGAAGGGTTTGCCATGCAGGTCAGCATTAGCAGACGACAGCGCTTGATCATGGAATTCATTCGTGAACATGGTTCAGTGCAGGTCGATGAGCTGTCGGAGCATTTAAAGGTTACCCCTCAAACAATACGGCGTGACCTCAACCAGCTCTACGATCTTGAATTGATCCAGCGTATCCATGGTGGGGCGGTTATTAAGGATACCATTGAGAACCTCGGCTACGGTGCTCGTAAGGTTCTAATGGCCGACGAAAAAACGGAAATAGCCAAGCTCACAGCCAGTATTATTCCTGACAACTCTTCGATGTTTATCAATCTCGGCACCACCACCGAAAGGGTGGCCGAGCTCCTGGCGGAACGCAATTCTATTCTGGTGATTACCAATAATATCAATGTTGCCAGCATCCTCTGGCCCTATCGCAGTATCGAGGTCATGATAGCTGGAGGAATGATTCGGCAAACAGATGGCGGAATCGTCGGAACAAGTACCGAAGAGTTTATCGAGAAATTCAAGCCGGATTTTGGTATTATCGGCTGCTCAGCCATTGATGATACCGGAGAGTTTTTAGATTTTGACCTGCGGGAAGTACGGGTTACCCAGGCAATCATCCGGCAGGCCCGCGCCATCATCCTGGTTGCTGATTCAATGAAACTCAAACGCTCGGCTCCGGTGAAGGTCGGCAATCTGGCCGATGTCGATATACTTGTTACCGATGAAGGTATCTCACCCGAGTTCATGCAAGCATGCAAGGAGAACGATGTGGATTTACGTATTGCCAAACTACCGGTGAAGAAATAAACGAGGAAGATGACTACATGGCTATTGAATTAAAAAATGTCACATTCCGGGTTGGTGCGGAAAAACAGATTTATAATACATCACTGGCATTGCAACCGGGTGAATTCAATATTCTTCTGGGTGAAACGCTCAGTGGCAAGACCACTCTGATGCGGTTGATGGCAGGGCTTGAAAAACCCACTTCAGGAGAGATTTGGGCCAACGGCAACAATGTGACCGGTCTGGCTGTCCAGAAGCGCAGTGTTGCCATGGTCTACCAGTTTTTTATCAATTACCCGAGTTTTACCGTATACGACAATATTGCTTCACCGCTGAAAGTAGCAGGGATGAGCAAGCAGGAAATAGACGAGAAGGTGCGCCGATTTGCCGATCTGTTGAAGCTCACTCCCGAATTGAACCGGTTGCCAAGAGAACTCTCCGGGGGCCAGAAGCAGAGGACTGCGCTGGCCAGGGCACTGGTAAAAGGTGCGGATCTGGTTTTACTTGACGAACCACTGGCCAATCTTGATTATAAGCTGCGTGAAGAGTTGCGGGACGAATTGCCGAAACTCTTTGCCGATACCGGAGCTACTGTAGTATACGCCACAAGTGAACCGCTCGAGGCTTTGATGCTGGGAGGATATACGGCAACCCTCAAAGAGGGCCGGGTGGTGGAATTTGGCAAGACAGCTTCAATATACCGCCGACCGGCAACTCTTGAAAGTGCCAGGGTGTTTTCCGATCCGCCAATCAATACAGCGACCATTGTCAAACAGGGGAAAGAGGCAAATCTGGGAAACGTTGTTTCCTGGGATGTTCCTGAAAAACTGACTGCTCAGCCAGATGGTGAGTACCACATCGCTTTGCGTCCCCATCACTTGTTGCCGGCAGGAGCCGGGGTCGAGGTCGAAGGTGAGGTGCAGATTGCCGAAATAGGAGGCTCCGAGTCAATAATCCGGGTTAAAGTTGATGGCAATATCTGGGTCAGTCAAACCCACGGAATTCATTCTTTTGAATACGGTGAAAAAGCCAGTTTCTATTTTAATGCCAATGAATGTTTGTACTTCGACCAGGATGGCAAGTTGATTGACCTTTAATTCAGACAGGTTTCAATATGGCGAGAATCAGATTTAAAAATGTCAGACATGCGTACCCCCCACCCAAAGGGCAGGAGCCGGTGTATGCGTTGAAAGAAATCAATCAGGTCTGGGAAGATGGTGGCGCATATGCTCTTTTGGGCCCGTCGGGATGTGGTAAAACAACCCTGCTCAACATAATTTCCGGCTTGCTGACCCCTTCCGAGGGAGAGATTCTTTTCGATGGTGTGGATGTTACCAGTCAGTCCATAGCCGCAAGGCAGATTGCCCAGGTTTTCCAGTTTCCCGTGGTTTACGACACCATGACGGTGTATGACAACCTGGCTTTTCCTCTGCGCAATAGGAAAATGAACGAATCTCTGGTGAAGGAACGTGTCGAACAAATCGCCGATATGCTTGACTTGACCACGAGTCTTAAAAAGCGGGCTGCAAATCTGACTGCAGACGGTAAACAGAAAATATCCCTGGGCCGCGGCCTGGTGCGTTCAGATGTCAATGCGATTCTCTTTGATGAGCCGTTAACGGTTATCGACCCGCATCTCAAATGGCAGCTGCGCTCCAAGTTGAAAGAACTCCATCAACAGATCGGTATGACCATGATCTATGTAACTCACGACCAGGTTGAAGCCTTGACCTTTGCCGATAAGGTGGTGGTTATGTATGATGGCACGGTCGTTCAGGTGGGCACCCCGGTGGAGCTGTTCAATCACCCCAAACATACCTTTGTCGGCTACTTCATTGGCTCGCCGGGCATGAATGTCATACCGTGTACAGTTGACAATGGTCAACCTGTTTTTGCCAAGAATCCGCTGCCAATTGCCCAACCTGTAAATAAAGATTTGAGCGGTAAACTAGAAGTGGGTGTCCGTCCGGAATTCATTGATTTTGCAGATGAGGGTATTCCAGTCAACATTGAAAAAGTTGAGGACCTGGGTCGTTACCAGGTACTGACGCTCAAGCATGAACAGGAAACGATCAAGATGGTGCTTAACGAGGATCAAACCATCCCATCGGAGAATCCCAAGATTCAGTTTAACCCGGAACAAACCAGGGTATACTGTGACGGCTGGGTCGTAGAGGAGGCAGCGCATGACTAAAACACAAAACAACAAGGCCTGGTGGCTCGTTGTCCCGGTATTGCTGTTGGTGGCTTTTAATGCCTTCATTCCATTGCTGACCGTGGTCAATTATGCCTTTCAGGAAACCTTTGGTAACAATATATTCTTCTGGGAAGGCACAACCTGGTTTGAGCAGGTGCTGCGTTCGAGCAGATTTCACGATTCACTCATTCGCCAACTGATATTTACCGGTATGATCCTGGCGATAGAGGTGCCGCTTGGTATCGGGGTGGCGCTGACCATGCCCCGAAAGGGTCCCTGGGTTTCCGTCTGTTTGGTATTGATGGCCCTGCCTCTCCTTATTCCCTGGAATGTCGTAGGTGCAATGTGGAACATCTTTGCCCTGCCGGAGATCGGTCTGCTCGGTCACACCCTCAATTCCTGGGGCATTGATTACAATTTTACCAGGCAACCGGTGTCGGCCTGGATGACCACGGTGATCATGGATGTTTGGCACTGGACCTCATTGATTGTTTTGCTCTGCTATGCCGGATTGAGTTCGATTCCCGACGATTATTATCAGGCGGCCCACATCGATGGTGCCAGCCGCTGGGCGATCTTCCGCTATATCCAGTTGCCAAAAATGAAGCGCGTGCTGACGATTGCCATATTGCTGCGATTTATGGACAGCTTCATGATCTACACGGAGCCCTTTGTTTTGACCGGCGGCGGACCCGGCAATACCACGACTTTTCTTTCCATCGATCTGGTCAAAGTCGCCCTTGGCCAGTTTGACCTGGGACCCGCTGCGGCGATGTCGCTTATTTATTTTCTCGTGGTACTCCTGATTTGCTGGGCGTTCTATACCATTATGATGCGTAATGAGGAGCAGTAAGATGATCAATCCTAAAAAGTGGCTAGTGCCGACACTCTACATATTGTTCTTGATGCTGCCGATCTACGGTCTGCTGTCCATGTCGTTTAAAAGCACGAACGAAATTCTGGGCGGGTTCTCATTCTTCCCCCAGGATTTTACTCTTGATAACTACAAAGTCATTTTCACGGACCCGACCTGGTACAATGGTTATATCAACTCAATCATTTATGTGGTTATCAATACCCTGCTCTCGGTGACCGTGGCCCTGCCGGCAGCTTATGCTTTTTCCCGCTATAGATTTCTGGGGGACAAGCATCTGTTTTTCTGGTTGTTGACCAATCGTATGGCTCCGCCTGCTATTTTTGCCCTACCCTTTTTCCAATTGTATTCGGCCATTGGCTTCTTTGATACCCACATTGCTGTAGCCATCGCCCATTGCCTGTTCAATATTCCCTTGGCGGTGTGGATTCTTGAGGGTTTCATGTCCGGTGTTCCCAAAGAGTTGGATGAGACGGCCTATCTGGACGGCTACTCCTTCCCCAGGTTCTTCATTCGCATTTTTATCCCAACCATCGCTGCCGGAGTGGGTGTGGCCATGTTTTTCTGCTTCATGTATTCCTGGGTCGAGCTGTTGCTGGCAAAAACTCTAACCTCCGTGGAAGCAAAACCAATCGCCGCGACCATGACCAGGACAGCGAGCAGTTCCGGCTATGAGCTTGGTCTGTTGGCAGCAGCTGGTTCACTGACCATCATTCCTGGAGCTGTGGTCATCTATTTTGTGCGTAACTATATCGCTAAAGGGTTCGCCCTAGGGCGGGTTTAAGGAGGACTGTTATGGGTTTATCCTGGATGGCTTGGACCTGGCCGACTGCGGCTTTTTTCATTGTATTGGTACTATCCATTGTTGCCATGGGGGTGTGGGAACGCTTCAGTCCGGGGGGTGATCCGCGGCGGGGCGTTTTTGGTTTGGACACAACCCGTGGAGATCGGTTGTTTATATCCTGGCTGGGTACCGGCTTCATCAACCTTGGCTGGCTGGCATTTTTTGGAGCACCCTTATGGGGCGGTCTGATTCTGGCAATTATCTGGTTTATTTTCGTGTTTCGCTACGTGTAAGTCAGGTTAATATCTTATATTCATCTATAGCTTTCTAAGCAGTGAACAGGGAACAGGATTTATTCTTGCTCCCTGTTTGTCTTTTTCAGCATAAATTATCTTCCTTTCACGTACTCTTTCTCATTCGCTGAGAAGCGGCACTAATCTCAACAAATTTAAATATTTTAAACAGTTGGCCACAACAGAAAGTTGGTAAGGGAAGAAAATCACTCCTAATTACTACCTTGACGCATCATTACACCGTGAAACGTTATTTTCTAGACTAATCTCTGAGGAATACATCTTTGTTCTTAGTATCCATGAAATCACCAATATTCCAGACAGCGATTATAGTGAATCTCTCTTTTCGTTTGAATAGTCCTTTTTTTTCATACATAATTCTAAAAGGTGAGATCAGATCGTCTTGGATGTTGATTCACCGGGAAGCATAACAAGTTTTAGGTGTTATAGCCGTTTGCACTTAGTAAATTTGAAGTCTGAAACGTTTTAAGTATAATATGAAATTGTGAACCTGTGAGTTTGTCGTAAAACCACCAGCACCGCTCAATAAAGCGGGAGGTTATGAATTTGGGTAATTTAAAGGTTTTCTCTTTAACAATATTCTTTTTTGTCGTTTTGTTTGGTCATTCGATGGCATTTTCCACGGAATCTCCCATCCTGGTTGGGGCAACCGTTTCACTCGATGGAGAATACGTTGAAACCTCGGCGATGATTCAACTTGGATACAAGATGTGGGCTGAGGAGGTAAACAGCAGAGGTGGGCTTCTTGGTAGGAATATAAAGCTTGTTTTTTATGATGATAAGAGCAAACCGGAACTTGCAAGAGAGTTTTATCGCAAGCTTATCGAAGAAGATGGCGTTGAGCTTGTTCTCTCACCATATGGAACGCCGTTAACCATGGCGGCCTCTGAAATAACTGAGAAACATCAGAAGGTAATGATTGCCTGCGCATCGGCAGCACCCAAACCATGGGAAAGAGGGTATAGGTATCTTTTTGGTATTTATGCTTTAGCTGACAGGTACTTTATTTCTTTTCTGGATGTAATTGCCAGAAAAGGCTTTAACGAAGTGGCCATAGTTAATGAAGACAGCGTGTTCAATAATGCCATTGGCAATGCCGCAGCAAGATGGGCGGAACGATTTGGTGTTAAAGTTGTCTATCATAAGCGATTTAAAGAGGGCACTGTAGAATTGCCCCAAATAGCTCAAGAGCTGAAGGCCAAAAGCCTCGATGAAATTATATTCAGCGCCTATCCTCCCGATAGCTATTCATTTATCAATGAGCTTAAAAAGCTGGAATATAAACCACGGTCTCTTGGCATGACAATTGTACCGACATACCCCCAGTTCTACGAAAAAGTAGGTTCATACGCAGAAGGCATTTTCGGTATTTCTCAATGGGAGTCCGATGAGCGTATTCCCTTTCCGGGAACGAGGCAATTTATCGCTAACTTTCAAAAATTTACCGGACAGGTTCCTTCTTATCATGCGGGATCGGCTTACGCTGAATGCCAAATACTCGAAGAGGCAATACGCAAAGCCAATACTATTGATCATGATAAAATACGTGACTACGTCAGCGGGCTTGATGCAATGACCGTAATAGGTCGTTTTAAGGTTGATCAGACAGGACGCCAAATTGGCCATAACCCAATTCTCATTCAGTGGCAAAATGGCAGAAAGGAAATTGTCTATCCAAGAAAAATGAAAACCAAAGATCCGATCTTTGGTGTAACCATCAGTAATGATCAATGATTTCAGCTTCATCTCTTTTTAGAGACAGGCTTTTCTATAAAATTATCCTGCCTGTTATCGTCGTCGGTTTGATTGTAAGCTTTATAAGCATTAAGTTTCTCATTCCGCCACTGGTAGCATCTCTTCAAAATCAGACGGATAATGCCCTCTACCACACCTCGGATCTGCTGGTATCTATTTGCGAGGAGAGATTTGACGATCTCATCGAATTGAGGCTCGATAATGATAAGCAAATGCAAGATGCTTATCTGCAGGAGGCTATCCACCAGATAGCTTCATTGGAACAGATTCACCCGAAGATCAAAACACTCGTTCTGAAAAATGGTGAAAATCTGCTCAACTCAAGCACAAGTTTTAGTGAGATAAATCGGAATACTATTATTGATGCAATTCATTCTTCTAAAGGCAGCATTGTCGAAACGACTTTATTTGGTGAGAAAGTACGTTGTTTGGGCCAATATTACCCTTTTTGGAATCTCCATCTTGTCTCATTTATAACAGAAAAAGATTACAATGAACCTGCTCTTCACGCCCGCAATATTGTGGTCTTTGGCTCCTTTGGCGTTTTTTCCGCGGTAGTGATTACCCTGCTCTTGGCTTTTGTCTGGAGAATTAACATACCTCTCAGAAGAATAATAGCGGCCACGAGTGATGTTGCAGCCGGTAAATTTGTCCAGACGAAAATCTCAGGCAGAGATGAAATTGCCCAGGTTGGCAAGGCTTTTAACCAAATGGTGCAGAGTCTACAGGATGACAAAGAGCAAATTAATACCATTTTGGAAAAGTTAAGTGACTCTGAAGAGCAATACCGAATCTTAACTGAGAACACCCTCGCCTATGTTGCCGTTCTCGCTAATGAGAAATGTCTATTCATAAATAAACGAATGGCAGGAGCCCTCGGACGTACTGCCGATTGGATCAAGCAAAATGATTTCTTTTCACTTATCCACACGGAAGATCGTCAAAGTTTGAGAAGGATAATAGCAGAGCTCAGTGAGGGGAAAAGCGTTGAGAAAAACGTGGAGTGTAGATTTGTCAAGAACAACCACGATGTCATATGGGTTGAGCTGCAGGCTAATCGGGTCATGTACAAAAATGCCCAGTCCGTATTGATCCATGCTATGGATATAACGGAAAGAAAATCAGAACAGGAGAGAAGAGAGAAACTTGAACTTCAGCTCGAGCAGGCAAAAAGACTTGAGGCAATTGGTACACTTGCTGGAGGGGTTGCCCATGATTTCAATAACATGCTAGGCGGAATCATGGGAGCGGCTGAAATGCTTGCTCTGCACCTTCCCGAAAACTCGGATACCTTAAAATATCAAAAACTCATCGTAAAATCTGCCGGTCGGGCCGCTGCTCTTACAGAGCAATTACTCACCTTTTCCAGATCGAATCCGAAAACCTCAACGGCAATCGATCTTCACAATATTATCAAGGAAACTCTAGTTCTCGTACAAAACACCATTGATAAACGCGTTAGTCTCATAAAAGATTTCCAGGCTAAAAAAAGTACGATAAGTGGCGATCCCTCGCAGCTCCAAAACATGTTTCTTAATCTTTACATTAATGGCGCCCAGGCAATGCCCGAAGGAGGTGATCTGTCTATTACAACCTGCTTGGTAAACCTTGACGATAGCTATTGCAAGGAATCAGGCTTTGGCCTTCAACCCGGAGATTATATCGAGATAATTATACACGATACGGGTGAAGGTATAGCTCAGGAGCATCTCACCAGGATTTTCGATCCTTTTTTTACGACTAAAACTCAAGAAAAAGGAGCTAAAGGAACAGGCCTGGGACTCGCTTCCGTTTATGGGACAGTTCAGCAGCATAATGGAGCCATATTTGTAAGCAGCCAAATTGGTGCAGGTACCACTTTTTGCATTCAACTTCCTCTCACCAATGAAGTGGTCTCAGATCCCTTGGGTTCACAGGAAATAGTAAAAGGTACCGGATGTATACTGATTGTAGATGACGAAGAAATTATGAGATCCACAGCTCAGGAAATATTGGCTAACCTGGGATATGAAATTCTCATTGCTGAAAATGGGGAGCAGGCTCTGGAGATATATGAGCGAGAAAAGGACAAAATTGATCTGATTCTCCTCGATATGATCATGCCGGTGATGAACGGTAGAGATTGTTTTTTCGAACTACGCAAACTGGACCCTTCCATCAAGATTGTCCTTACCTCAGGATTCACGCGTGACGATGATCTAAACGATATGAGAGAAAGTGGTTTGAACGGCTTCATTCGCAAACCTTATGGCAGGGCGGTAATGAGCCAGGTTATCAATGAAATTATGGCTGAATAAGCCCTTTCTCAACGTCCAAATTTAAATGCAAAACCACACTTTTCCCCAAAAAACATCTTTTGTTTTTACCATCAACCTTACGATTTCTTACAACCACATAAACGATCTTTTTCTTGTTGTCCAGGCATGTGCTGCGGAAGTAACATCGCCATCACTTCTGGGGTAATAAATCACTCTCGTTTAGCAAGGCAGAGCCAGTGGTTTCCATTTTCGGATTACCGGTTTGTCTGAGATAAGCCCTATTTTCAAGATCACCAACACATTCACAGCACATGTGACAACGTCTTGAACGATAAATTGATATCGACAGAGATATCCTTAGTAAGTCTTGAAAAGGGGAAATCCCCCGGTGGCTTATCATTTTATGCATATACTGTATCAAACCTGGTGAATTCTTGTAATAGACTACCTGATGAAGAGCACTAAACAAGCTGACAGTCCATGGAAACGAACGGACAAAATAGAATCAAGCAACTCTATAACGAGAGTTCGAGACAGATATTGGCAACTCTTATTCGGCTACTGGGTGATTTCGATCTGGCCGAGGAGTGTATGCATGAATCGTTTGCGGTGGCGCTAAAACAGTGGCCGGAACAGGGAATACCGGAAAATCCGGTAGCCTGGTTGATATCCACCGGGAGGTTTAAGGGGATTGATCAATTGCGCCGGAAGGGGCGTATCATAGCCAGCGAAAACCTGGATGCCGATATATCTATAACTACTTCGGTCAATCTGAACGACCAGCAAATTCGGGATGATCAACTACGCTTGATCTTTACCTGCTGCCACCCGAGCCTTTCCGTTGAGGCACAACTGGCTTTGACATTAAGAGAGGTATGTGGACTGACGACTGAGGAGATCGCCCAGGCCTTTATCAGTAAACCGGCAACCATAGCCCAGCGAATTGTCAGAGCTAAAAATAAAATACAAAAAAACAATATTCCCTATGAAATACCGGAGGCCGCGCAAATCAATGAAAGGCTCCGGGTTGTTCTGCAGGTTATATATCTAGTCTTCAACGAGGGATATACTTCATCAACAGATACTTCCCATGATCAGTACCATCTTACCGACGTTGCCGTTCGCCTGGCACGGAAAGTAGTCGATTTATTGCCGGCTGCTGAAGCGAAGGGTTTACTGGCTTTGATGTTGCTCCAGGACTCCAGAAAACGGGCAAGAGTCGATGAAAACGGCGATCTTGTCACCCTCGAAAATCAGGATAGATCACAGTGGAACTCACTGCAGATTGCTGAAGGATGCAGTCTAACTCTTGAAGCATTGTCACAAGAAGAATTCGGTACCTATACACTACAGGCGGCGATTGCAGCTGTTCATGCAGAAGCTCCCAGTTCAGAAACCACCGATTGGTGTCAAATTGAAGGTCTTTATGAGGTCCTGTTACGCCATGAACCTTCTCCGGTCATCGAGTTGAACTATGGTGTCGCCACGGCCATGTGCAAGGGGTACGAAATTGGACTGGAGAAAATTGAGGCAATTTTGGCAAGGGGTGAGCTGCAGAATTATCGATATGCGCATGCGGCCAAGGCAGATCTGTTACGTCGTCTAGGTAAAAAGAAGGAAGCAGCCAGAAGCTATAGACGTGCTCTTGAGCTCACTCTCCAGAAAAAAGAGAAACGCTATCTTGAAAAACGTATAGCTGAATTATCATCGAATGAAAAAAATTAAAAAAGAGGTGTCGAAAATAATCCTCCGCGAACGACTATTGGACAGAGGCTCTTTAAAAAAAGCGCGAATCCCCAAAAAATGGAGAGCAATATGAACAATGAAAAGAGCATTTTAAAGAAATTAGAATCATGGTCTGCAGCTATCAAGTTGCAGGATATGGATCAAATAGCATCTCACTATGCAGATTCTCTGCGCGTCTTTGACGCCGTTGGTCCCTTGCAGATTACTGGTCGAAGTGAATATGTCGAGCATTGGCACCAATGTCTTTCTACCTGCACAATTTCGGTATTCGAATCAGCCGAACCAATCGTCGAGGTAGAGGGTTCGCTGGCTGTTTGCAGTTTTCTTAATAAATGTGGCAGTACGGGTGAATCAGGTGAGGAGGAGGCTTGTTGGTTTCGGGTAACTCAGGTTTATCGGAAAATTAACAATGACTGGAAGATCGTCCATGAACATTTCTCGGTGCCTTTCCATATGGACACAGGGCAAGCGCAATTCGACCTTCTGCCAGAAATAAATCCTACAGCTTCTTAGTATTGAGCTGTATTGATTGGAATTTCTTAATTGCTTGACTGTAACAATCTCATAAAAGAGGATCATTATGAAAGATAGATCAAATACAGCACAGGTAGAAGAGGTAATCAAGGGCTGGGATGAGGCTCTTTATCACAAAGATATCGAACGACTTACAACATTCTATGCCACAGAAAGCATCACCTTTGATGTTGGCGATCAGGTCACCGGTCGGAAATCAATACAATCCCTGTGGGAACCCTGCCTGCCGTTTTTCGGTGAACACATAGGTATTGAAAGAAAGGAAGAAAGTTTGACGGTTACGGAGAGCATGGCGCTGTTCACCTCCTATAATCGATTGCTGGGTATGGAGGCGGACGTGGATGCGGCAAAATCGTGGCTAAGGTCAACTGTTGTTTTTCAGAAAATTGACGACGAGTGGAAAATCACTCACGAGCATGTCTCCTTTCCCTTTGATTGTGAAAACGAAAAACCGGCGTATATCCTTGATTAAAATAGCAATAATGACAGTTTAAATAGTGGTTGTAACGCTATTGACCTTAATGTTTACCAAGGAGAAAACGGTGAAGACAGAAAACCATATAGCAGATATCGAAGAAGTTTTTGAAATTCTCCGAGTTTCTCATGAAAGCCGAAATGTTGATGCACTTGTCCAACTGTATGACGAGAATGCAGTTGTTTTTGATCTGGCTCCGCCACTTGGTCGCATCGGCATCAATAAAGAAACGATTAAAGCGTGGTTCGCTAGCTGGGACGGTCCAATCCTTCTTGAGGGTCGGGATATTAAGATTAACCTCGAAGAAAATCTCGCTTTTGTATCATCATTAAATCGCATGCAAGGAAGTGTCAGCGGTGAGTCACAAGATATTTGGTTTCGCTGCACTCTTTGTCTGCGGAAAAATGAAAATGGCTGGAAAATTGTTCATGACCATACCTCTGTTCCCTTTCATATGGATGGAACAGCCAAGGCAGCGCTTGATCTTCAACCGTGAAAGATAAGGGAATAAGGCGTTACCCAATTGCACTTAGAAATACAGGCAAACTCACCGTTCTGTTTACCAAAATTTGAACTATAACGATGGGGTGAAAATGAAATATCTAGCGCTGGTGTTTTATCAGGAAAAAATAATGGCAGAGATGTCCCAACCGCAATGGGATGAGCTCAACCAGGAGTGTATGCAATGCGTTGAGCGGCTGCGCAAGCAGAGCCACTTTATTGACGGAAATGCTCTGGAGAGTATCGAGACGGCCACCACTGTGAGAGTTCGCGATGGCAATGTAACCGTAACGGATGGACCATTCGCTGAAACAAAAGAGCAATTGGCGGGTTATTATTTACTCGATGCCAGAGATATGAATGAGGCCATCCAGCTGGCAGCGAAAATTCCCCCGGCACGCTACGGTGGTGTTGAGCTACGCCCCGTCCGGGAATTGCGGCTAAATGATAATTCTGCAGGTGGAAAAGGGAAAAGCTGATATGAACCGTGGACCGCTCCGCAGGCGGGTAAGTGACTAATGATAACGCGGTACCTCATTATATTACGAGATACCGCGAAATACCTCCACCACTTTAAATATATCGGTAAAAAGATCGGGATGATCAGATACTGAAAAGTGTAGATCGATTGGATTGCCGATCTACACATCCAACCAATTTCAATCAAGCAAGATCGAACCGGTCAAGGTTCATAACCTTATCCCAGGCCGCCACGAAGTCATGAACAAACTTCTCCTGGGCATCAGCGCTGGCGTAGACTTCGGCCAAGGCACGGAGTTCCGAGTTTGAACCGAATATCAGATCAACTCGAGTACCGGCCCATTTGGGGTCACCCGTTTTCCGGTCACGACCCTCGAACAAATCATCGCCCCCATCAACCGCTTTCCAGGCCGTGTTCATGTCAAGAAGATTGACAAAGAAGTCATTGGTCAACATTTCATGTTTATCGGTAAAAACACCATTTTCAGATTGGTCGAAATTGGCCCTCAGGACCCGCATGCCGCCAACGAGAACCGTCATCTCGGGTGGAGTCAGAGTCAGCAGCTGAGCTCGGTCTACCAACATTTCTTCGGCCGGTACCGTATATTTGGTTTTGAGGTAATTGCGAAAACCATCGGCTTCCGGTTCCAGATAGGTAAACGCCTCAACCTCGGTCTGCTCCTGGGTAGAGTCCATGCGTCCCGGGGTAAACGGAACAGTTATGGTATAACCGGCGTTTCTGGCAGCCTGCTCAACGCCGGCGCACCCGGCCAACACAATAAGATCTGCCATGGAAACCTTCTTATCGAAGTTTTTTTGGATGTTTTCCAGCTTCTCCAGTACTTTTATCAGTTGGGCCGGTTGATTGACCTCCCAGTCTTTATGGGGCTCGAGACGCAGACGACCTCCGTTCGCACCACCACGCAGGTCGGACCCTCTAAAGGTTGAGGCCGACGCCCAGGCCGTCCTCACCATTTCCGAGATGGATAAGCCCGATTCAAGGATTTTCTTCTTTAATGATTTAACGTCATTATCGTTGATTAGCTCATGGTTGACGTCGGGAATAGGATCCTGCCAGATCAGGTCCTCTTCAGGAGCTTCCGGACCAAGATAGCGGCTGCGTGGACCCATATCGCGATGGGTCAGTTTAAACCAGGCTCGGGCGAAAGCATCTGCCAACTCTTCCGGATTTTTGTGGAAGTGCCGGGCAATTGGTTCATAGATCGGATCCATCCGCATGGCCATATCTGCGGTGGTCATGATGATTGGCACTTTTTTAGACGGGTCATCCGCAGCAGGTGCCTGGTTATCATCGGTCGCTTCTTTCGGCGTCCACTGCCAGGCGCCCGCCGGACTTTTGGTCAGTTCCCACTCGTTGCCAAAGAGCATATCAAGGTAGGTCATATCCCATTTCGTAGGAGTCGGTGTCCAAGAGCCCTCCAGACCGCTACCGATCTGGTCACCTCCTTTCCCGCTGCCATGACTGCTTTTCCAGCCGAAACCCTGCTCGGCGAGTCCGGCAGCCTCGGGGTCGGGGCCAACGTGTTTGGTATCTCCGGCGCCGTGACATTTGCCGAAGGTATGACCTCCAACGGTAAGGGCGACGGTCTCATAGTCGTTCATGGCCATGCGGCCAAACGTTTCGCGTACGTCCCGGCCGGAGGCGATGGGATCTGGATTGCCATCGGGGCCTTCAGGATTAACGTAGATAAGACCCATCTGCACGGCAGCCAATGGATTTTCCAGGTCACGCTCACCGCTGTAGCGGCTTTTGGGCTTGTCACTAGTTGCCAGCCATTCCTCTTCGGCGCCCCAGTAGATGTCTTTTTCAGGCTCCCAGATATCCTCACGTCCGCCGGAAAATCCGAAAGTTTTGAAGCCCATCGACTCAAGAGCGACGTTACCGGTGAGAATCATCAGATCAGCCCAGGAGATCTTCCGGCCATACTTCTGTTTGATGGGCCAGAGCAGTCGTCTGGCCTTGTCGAGATTTACATTGTCAGGCCAGCTGTTGAGTGGTGCTAGACGCTGAGCACCCGTTCCACCTCCGCCACGGCCATCAGCGGTGCGGTAGGTGCCGGCGCTATGCCAGGACATGCGAATGAACATGGGACCATAATGGCCGTAATCTGCCGGCCACCAGTCCTGCGAATCTGTCATGAGATTTTCAAGATCCTTTTTCAGTGCATAATAATCCAGGCTTTTGAATTCTTCAGCGTAGTTAAAATCTTCTCCCATTGGATTGGCCTTTTTATCATGTTGACGCAAAATATCCAGATTAAGAGTATTAGGCCACCAGTCACGGTTCGATCGGCCACGCCTTGAGGAGGTTCTGCTGCCTGCTCCAGTTACCGGGCATTTCATTTCATCACTCATACAATAGCCTCCTTTTGATTATGATTTTTGATCAAGTAAAATCTTTTGAGAATTTCTCATGGCAATCGCTCGAGGTCTTGAATAAGACTTCAGCTTTATAAAATTGTCTCGGCAAACTGCTGGTTTTCCTGTCAATACATGTTTCTTTTCAGTTTAGACAAGTAATGGGCTAAATACCGTCGGGCTTTACTATTCTTTCCAGTCAAGATAATTCAGATGAGGCCGGCTGCGAGCCAATCAGCTATATTCTTCCAGCGCAAGAAGCCCTGTGCTAGGAGGTATATGCTTTGCCGGAACACTCTCTGCATATTCCCCGGACCTCAACCTGTGTTGTGGTGACAATTCCGAATTGATCAACACTTTCAGGTAAATTGAGCTTGTTGAGATCGTCGCTGTAAAAATCACGGGTAAATCCACAACGTGTACAAACAAAATGGTGATGTTTAGTAAGGTTGGCATCAAACCGGGTTCGTTCGTGCGGAACACCGAGGGTGGCAACGAGTCCTAGGTCGCGTAGAAGCCAGAGGGTCCGATACACGGTGTCCAGCGATACCGTTGGCACGCTTTTACGAACTCGCTGAAAAATCTGCTCTGCGTCAGGATGATCTGTTGTTTCGGCAACTTTCCTGAAGATTTCCAGCCTTTGGTGAGTAAGCTTGATGCCCTTCGCTTTACAAACATTGGTAAAATGATCAAGCCTATCTTCCACATCCTGTTTTAAGATATCCATGCTCTGGCCCTAGATAGGAATCTGTTCCTATGTAATAATTAAATAGTAATTAGTGCTTTCTTGTCAAGCAAAGATGACCTCAAATATTATTATACCCAAGAACGGTCCATTTGCTCAAAAGCCAGAGAAAATGGTTGGGTAATTTCTTGATGGAATAAGTTTGTATTTAATCCTGATTTTATTTTATCACCTAAATTTTCTTCTAAGAGAGTAGATTTTTCGGTTTGCCAAATCAAGACTGAGCCTGTGATTAGTTAATTTTAGTTAAGATTTTGAATTTATGTTAAAAATAAGATTTACATTGCGAGATGATTGAGAAAAATGATATTATTTAAATGAACATGGTTTGGTGTGACAAAACTAATCATATTCAATTTTCCCTCAGCATGGATGACAAAGGATGTTCTTAAATCAGACTCAAACGTTCATCTCTTGGTTGCATTTGTTACATTGTAAACCGCTCAGTCGGTCTGGGCTAATACACTTATTTTCCGAGCCACTGAAAAACCGCGCTCGCTTTGATATAAACCTCTGTTCCCTGAAACATCCTCCTCCCCTTGGCATAAGACAGTAAGAGGACATTGTACCATTCCGGACGATCTGCCATCCAGAAACTAACAGGAGAGCACATGAACAAGCTGAACACTCATCAAAACTCCGAGGAAACGGCGGAATCCGGGTTTATATCCCGAAATATCTCGTTGCCCCTGGAAATTAGAGTACACGGCAGAGGTGGTCAGGGTGGAGTGACCTGTGCCAAACTGATTGCCGCCACCTATGCCCAACTCGATTTTCATGTACAAACCTTTGGTGACTACGGTGCAGAACGAACTGGAGCACCGATTCGTGCTTTTACCCGGATAGACAGAAATACCATAAAAAACCGCAACAAGGTGTATTGGCCTGATCACCTGTTAGTTCTCGACAAAGGTTTGCTAGGCCCATCACTGCTTGATGGTGTTTCCGAGGGAGCAAGTCTGCTGATCAACTCCAGTGAAACTCCTGCCTCCCTAAGAAAGCACTATCCACAATATCGTCTGGCTGTGGTCGATGCTACTGGAATTGCCAGAAAATATGGAATAGGCACCAGTGCGGTGGTTATCATTAACACTACGATAGTGGGAGCATATGCGGCTTTTACCGGTTTGCCTCTGGAAGCGGTGCGACGAGCTTTTGAATTTTTCAATTTTGGTGACGATTTTGAAGCAGCACAAGCTGCCAGTGAAGCAGTGGCCATTTTTGATTACTCAGGGAAAAGAAGCGCTAAAAAGACAGAAGTAACCCCAAAATCTTCGCCTGATACAGAGGTTCTGCCACTAACCAGCCATCTCAAGGATATTCCCACGGCCCTGAAAACCGGTGCCTGGTCAACACAGACACCAATTTATCAGGAGTATGCGGCTCCCTGCTCCATCGCCTGTCCGGCTGGAAACGACGTGGTCGGCTTTATTCAGATGTTAAAGGAGAAGGGAGTGACAGCTGCTGCCGAGCTTCTCCTGCAGACGCAACCTCTGCCTGCTGTATGCGGTAGGGTATGTCCTGCTCCGTGTATGCATGCCTGTAACCGGGAATACTATGATGGTCCGGTAAATATTCGCAGCCTCGAACGTTGGATAGCCGATAACGATGAGACCAAGCCTGTTCCCATGGAAGACCCAAAACCTCTAAGCTTTGCCGTGATTGGCAGCGGGCCGGCGGGTCTGAGTGCGGCGTATTATCTTGCCATGCAGGGTCAGCAGGTAAGTCTTCTGGAAAAAGAAGGGAGTTTAGGCGGGGTTTTACGCACGGGTATTCCCGAGTACCGGCTGCCTGAGCAGATACTGGACCGAGATATCGATCGAATAGTGGGACTCGGGGTGGAAACCATTTGCTCATCGCCTGTTTCTAAGGAGGACATCACCAGATTACTCAAGGATTATGATGGGGTGATTGTCTGTAAGGGGCTAGGTTTGGCTTTCAGCCTTGAGGCAACCGGCAGCAATCTGCCAGGAGTCCAGCAGGGACTCGATTTCCTCCAGGAGAACAAGCAGTCGGTTGCTCAGCTCAGTGGTAACGTTCTGGTCATTGGCGGTGGCAACACCGCCATTGATTGTGCCCGTTCAGCTCTTCGGTCTGGTGCCTCTTCGGTGAAACTCATTTATCGCCGTAGCAGAGCGGAAATGCCCGCTATATCAGAAGAAATCGAGGAAGCGATACGGGAGGGTGTGCAAATACTTACTCAGCGTCAGCCCGTTGCCTTTATTGGTGATGACAGGATCAGAGGTGTCCTTCTGGCAGAGGTCGATCTTGGGCCTGAAGACGAGGACGGCCGCCGCAAGCCCCTGGTAACAGAACGCACGGTTGAGCTGGACTGCGACACGGTTCTACTTGCTCTTGGTCAGGAAAAAGACCTTGATCTTGTGCCAGCTGGAGCAAAAATTAAAGGAAATCAGGCCTGGGATAAAGATTCACCTCTTCACCTCTGGTTTGCAGGTGACTGCCTCACCGGGGACGGCACCGTCGCCCATGCCATTGGTAACGGCAGAAGAACGGCTCTCGCGGCCCTCGCAACTTGCCGGGGCGAAGAGCAGCCCTCGGAGAAAAGCTTCAAATCAACCGTCGCCCCAGCCCATATCCGCTTCTCACATTTTCCGGTCATCCCGCCCCATCAGGACCGGCACAGACCAAGTACTTCCTGGCACAATAATTTTGAGGAAGTCAACCAGGGACTTCCCGGACCAGGTGAGGCAGAGCGCTGCTTTTCCTGTGGCCGCTGTACTCATTGTGATACCTGCTTGGTCTACTGCCCTGATGGCATTATCTTCCGGGAGGGAAAGGACTACAGAATAGATCAGGAATATTGCAAGGGCTGCGGTATCTGTGTAGCCGAATGCCCGCGTAGAGCAATGGAGATGATTGATAAATAAGCGTTTGCCAAAAATTGTTTAATCGGCTCACAAGAAGTGAGCAAACATTCTAACCCCGAAAAGCCGCAAGCGGCTGGGACTCTTTTAAGTACCCCCTTGAGGGGTATAAGCGACTTGGATAACACCGCAAATTGGATTCTATGAACTTATGTTATTTCAGGTTTTTTATTACAGGAAATCAGGAGTAAGTCATTAATTATAGAGGAATTGTCTATGGGCCTTGAACTTATCAGTGCCAACCATGCAGCGGGACTTGCAGCGACACTTGCCGGCAGGGCAAACAGAATCGGCCGAGGTTTTTGCTGCGGCGTTTATCCGATAACTCCAGCAACCGACTGTATGGAATTTCTCTGTAGCCAGGAGATCGAGAAAAGCAAGGTGGTCCGAGCAGAGAGTGAGCACAGCGCCATGGCAGTCTGCATAGGTGCCTCCGCAGCAGGGGCGAGGAGCTTTACGGCTACCTCGGCGAACGGTCTTGCCTATATGGCTGAAAATTGTGTAACCGTGGCCGGTCTCAGACTACCTGTGGTCATGATGGTTGCCAATCGCACCATGGGGCCACCCTGGAATATCTGGGCCGATCATGGCGACTCGCTCATGTTGCGCGATCTTGGCTGGCTACAGTTCTACTGTGCCGACAACCAGGAGGTCTTCGATACCGTACTCAGCGCCTATAGACTCGCTGAAGATCAACGAGTAATGATGCCGGCAATGGTATGTATAGATGGATTCACGCTTTCCCATACCATTGCTCAGATTGAGGTTCCCAATCAACAGGAGGTGGATAGCTTTCTCCCGCCCCTGCACATTCCCCATCAGTTGGGTTCAACACCTCATGCGCTTGGTCAGATAGAGGTTGCCCATCAGGTCGCTTCCCACCGTAAGCAGCATCACGAGGCTATGACGGCTGTTTTTGAAGTATATGATCAGATACAACAGGAATTTCGTGACATAATGCAGCGGGATCTCGCGGACCCGGTGGTCCCGTACAGGATCGAGGATGCTGAAACCGTCATTATCTCCATGGGAACCATTGGTGCTACAGCTGAGCAGGTGGTTGATCAGCTGCGGGAGGAAGGTCATAAAATAGGCGCCTTGCGTATCCGGATGCTGCGACCGTTTCCAGCTGAGCTGATCCATGAAAGTCTTCGTTCTGCCAGACGGGTGGCGGTGATAGATCGGGATATCAGCCTCGGCTTTGGCGGGGTACTCTGGGGCGAGATACGCACCATTGCAGCCAGGGACAAGCTGGTCCAGAATTACATGGCCGGAATTGGCGGCGGCGATGTTCGGCCCCATCATCTTGTTGGAATTGTCAAGGATGTCTGTTCGAGGGAGCAGGCAGCCGAGCCTGTAATAATGGAGGACCTGCAATGAGAGAACCTGTTCTTGGTGGAAGCGTACAAACTCAGCAGGACCGCATAAAACCCCTGCTGCGCGCCGGTAATATGAACTGCGGTGGCTGCGGCATGTCAAGTATTCTTCAGCTTCTAAGTCATGCTGTAGCTGAGAGGGACGTTAAAATTGTCATTCCGGCCTGCTGCGGGGCAATAACGGCTGCCGTTTATCCCCAATCCGCCTTTGATGTGCCGACGATTTTGACGACCTTCGCTTCGGCTTCGGCGGTGGCCACGGGTATTGCCTCGGTGGCCCGGTTGAATAATGAAGACACCCGGGTGATTTGCATGGCCGGTGACGGCGGTACCTACGATATCGGTCTGGCAACCTTATCCGCATCTGCCGAGCGAAACGAAAATATTCTCTATATATGTTATGATAACGAGATATATGGTAATACTGGAGGGCAGCGCTCATCCTCC
>JASJDT010000098.1 GCA_030065655.1 Desulfocapsaceae bacterium
GAACTCGTCGCCACCGCCGTACTCGGTTTTGTTCTTTTCCGTGATTATCTTGGCTATTTCGGCTGGCTAGGAGTGGCAGGTACCGTACTGGCCTCGGTATTATTGTCCTGGAGTGAAGGCGGTATTGGAGCCTATGCTCTGCTGCTTGTTGCCGGGGCCAGTCTTTGCTGGGGCTTCGACAACCACCTCACTGCTCTCATAGACGGGATTACTCCAAGCCAGAGCACGTTTTGGAAAGGTCTGGCTGCCGGTTCAGTCAACTTGGTCATTGGGGTGATAGTCGAACCCCTCAATCCAGATATATTGGTAATTGTTGCTGCAATCGTTGTCGGTGTTTTCGCCTATGGTTTCAGCATCAGTCTTTACATTCTCGCGGCTCAGAATCTCGGAGCAACGAGGAGCCAGATGATATTTGCCAGCGCCCCTTTTTTCGGTGTGATTCTGGCAGTGACACTTTTGGATGAGAATCTGTCGGCAGAACAGGTTCTCGCCGGGGTAATTCTTGTTTTTTCACTGACTATACTGTTCCGCGATCAACACGCCCATCAACACGATCATGAACATCTCCACCACAATCACAATCACCGTCATGATGACATGCATCATCTGCACAAACATAAGGAAGCTAAACCAACCGGCTATCATAGCCATTGGCATGAGCATAAGCCGGGTGGTCACAGCCACCCTCACTGGCCCGACGTGCATCACCGTCACAAACACGAATAAACTCATCGAAAGTCAGAGAAAACTCCAGCTCCACGATCTTCAACGTTTGGCAATACTAGCTTAAAATTTATTTGAGATAAATTAGCGTAATGAGATACCAAATTTAGGGACGGAGAAGAATCCTCAGGAACAAACACCTTCCCGGCTATAGAAGGTTATCCTGGTTTTGTTACCTACCGATTAGTGCTGATTCTCCAGAAAGATTTTCAAGCCTTTCTCCTGATAATCATCTACAAAAGCCTGAATCTTCTTTTTTATTTCATCTCGAACAGTTCTGGTTCCGTGCAGGATTTCTTTGTCGGAACCACTAAAAGAAGAAGGATCAGCAAATGGCCAATTCAGTCTGATAGTTCGGCCTGGAAAGATGGGACATTTTGCACTTACAGCTGCTGAACACACGGCAATAACGAAATCAAACTGTCTTCCTTCTTTGTACAGATCAAAAACGCATTGAGTTCTACTACTGGTAATATCGATACCCTCCTCCTTGAGTACCTCAACCACATATGGGTTGAGGCTACCCGGCTCCAGGCCGGCACTTTCTGCCCGCATTTTCCCTTCTGACAGGGTGTTGAGATAGGCTTCCGCCATTTGGCTGCGCGCCGAGTTGTGTTCGCAAATAAAAAGGACGTTTATCATGGCCTGCTCATAAAGTTATGGTATTAGGAAGTGATTGCACCAATAACTCTATTAGCTAACCTAAATTAACATTTGATTAGAATCTTGTTAATAGTCCATGAGCAACGTTAAAGTTAAAAGGCATGAAAAATTTCCAAGATCAGCGAATACAGGCTTGCCGACTTACCTATAACCCTATCCAGATTCGTCTTCGTTTAACAATCAACAGAATAACGAATTTATCCTCCGGTAATGCAGACTGGCAATATCTTACGTTTTGCTTAGTTTGTCGTACAGATCAGTCAACTGCTTCTTGACACTTTCACTGTCATCATAAGCCTCAGAGACCATACGGTGAATTTCATTGAGCACGGCAAGCTTCTCATTTGTGCGTTCGGTGAGCATAGCTTCTTTTACTTTAGCTTGCTTCTTGCTGAACTGTTCGTCGGCGGAACCTTTAAAAATGGTTTCGAGTCCGACCACCAACCTATTAAGAATCCTATAGACCAGACTGGATGAGTATCCGCCTATTAGAGCAAGCAAGGGGTGCAGCAATCCTCCAAAAGCAAATGATTGATCTCCGCTTTTACTTACAGCCTCGACGGGAATCATCATGGCCAGAATAAAGCCGGCCATAACCCCCAAAATGAATCGAACCCAATAGCTGGTGACGTAGCGGGGTTCATACGTACCGTCTTTCACGTACTGATTTACCTCGAACAGGGCTGCAAAACAGGCACCCAATGCTGCTGCAGCTAACAAAAAGGCCTCCTGGGTGAGGAGTCTGGCACGATCCTGAATAGCAAAATCATACATGGGACTTTTACCATCAATATGAGTTGAAGTGCTTAAGGCGATGAGTAGTAACAAAGCCACAATGGCAAAAACACTCATAAATCTGATAAAGGGAATTGGTCCAAATACCTTCCATGGAGATCTCGAGGCCTTATGAAGCATAACCAGGGTTGCCGGTTTTGCCGGCTTAACCACAGATGCGAGATGGTTGTAAATTTCCGTTAATTGGCCGGCATCAAGTTTTGTCTCCGAGAAGTAGAGACTGGCGACATCCTTGTCAACGTTGAGACCGTAATTGTAGACATAGGCAAACATGGCATTTATTTTTTCATGCAGATCGGTCAATCTCAACTTATTAGTAGGTTCTTTCGGCAATGCATTTGTATCAAAATCTTTCTTCTCCATAATCTGCTCCTGTATTCATTATTTCTTGCCAATGATTCCCTCGCACAAGCAATTTCCTGATTAACAAGCTATTATATAGTTTACAGATTTTTGCCAATACTAATGATGTTTCTCGGCACTACTTAAAGTTTCTGCTGTCTTACCTGGATGCTAAAAGTACCAATTAAATTGATAATGGGTGGCAAGGCTGAATGACAAACCAAAGAGGTAAATTTTATTCACAAGGAGGTTCTCTATTGAACAAGCGACATCCCAAGAAGGCTACATCAGTAGTCTGGGCTGGTGAAGAAGATTATATCATACCCCACGTCACCCAGGTGCCAGTCGTTCAGAGTGTTTCCTTTGCCTACGAAGACATCGATGAATGGCAGCAGGTGGCACTTGGCCAGAAAGAAGGACATATCTACAGTCGTAACACCAACCCTACGGTGGATGTATTCGAGAAAAAAATCTGTAGACTCGAAGGCGCTGAGGCGGCCACCAGCGCCTCATCGGGGATGGCAATCATCAGCAATACTCTTTTTGGACTACTCTCTCCAGGCCAGCGGGTTGTCTCGGTCAAAGACACGTACGGTGGGACAAACAAGATTTTTACCGAGTTTCTTCCCCGCTTTAATATTGAGTGCATTCTCTGCAATACCACCGATCACCAACAAATTGAAAAGGAGGTGGCCAGGGGATGTGATCTCCTCTATCTGGAAACACCTACAAATCCGACCATTAAAATTATCGACCTGGAAAGACTGACCAAGGCAGGTAAAAAAGCTGGCGCCATTGTCGTTGTTGACAACACTTTTGCAACCCCGATCAATCAGCAACCAATTTCTCTGGGAGCAGATCTGGTTGTACATTCGGCAACGAAATTTCTGGGCGGCCACGCCGATGCGCTTGCCGGTGCGGTCTGCGGCCGCAAGGAGCTGGTCAATAAGATATATCATTTTCGAGAAATCAACGGTGCATCCCTCGATCCCATGGCTGCTTATTTGATTCTGCGAGGCATGAAAACCCTGGCCTTGAGGATAGAACGACAAAATCAAAACGCTTTGGAGATCGCCAGATTTCTCCAAACACATCCACAGGTGAGAACGGTCTTTTACCCAGGATTAGAGGACCATGAAGGCCATGATATCGCGAGCGGACAAATGAGCGGTTTTGGCGCCATGTTGAGCTTCATGCTCAAAGAAGAAAGCCTTGAGGCGGTGGGCAAGGTCATAAGCCGTCTGCGGTATGCCCATACCGCAGCCAATCTCGGGGCCGTTGAGACCATCGTCGGCCCACCGGCCACCACCAGCCATGTAGAGTGCACCAGAGAAGAGCGCCAGGCCATGGGAATTCCCGAAAGCCTCATTCGCTACTCAACCGGGATCGAGGATATTGGCGACCTGAAAGAAGACCTTGACCAGGCGTTGGCCGTTCTGCGTTAGACGTATCTTTACCCCCTGCTGCGCCGAAAAACTGTGCCACTCTCAAGACTCTTAACTCTCATCGGCACCTTTTGAAGGACTAGCATTTTTCTTGCTTTCCGACTTTTGGAGCCAGATACTTTTTCACCGATTTTGGGAACTACACTTTGTAAATTTTTCCGAAATAGGATAAGTTCTTAGGAAATTCCTAACTTGTAATATGGTATTTACCAACGCTCAGCTCTGCCTGACTGAGGATTCTGCGCCGAAACGACGTTGAATCATCGGTAACTACTACTTCTATGAGGGCTCCCTATGGATATTGTTCTTCTTTCTCGTCTGCAGTTCGCGTTCACCGTAAGTTTCCATTACATTTTTCCACCACTTACCATTGGCCTCGGGATCATAATCGCCTATCTTGAAACCAAGTATTACTTCACCAAAAAGCCCATCTTTGCCAAAGCCTGCCAGTTCTGGGTGAAGATATTTGTACTCAACTTTGCCATCGGCGTGGCTAGCGGCATCGTCATGGAGTTCCAGTTCGGTACCAATTGGGCATCGTATTCCCGATTTGTCGGTGATGTCTTCGGCAGCGCCCTGGCCGCCGAAGGCATTTTCGCCTTCTTCCTCGAGTCCGGATTTCTGGCTGTGGTTGCTTTTGGTCGGCAGATGGTCCATGCTGGTTTTTATCTCTTCAGTGTCTATATGGTGGCCATGGGGTCGATTTTCTCGGCGATCTGGATCGTTGTGGCCAACAGTTGGCAACAGACCCCGGCCGGACATCATGTGGTTAACATCATGCGCGAAGGAACCCTGCCCGACGGCAGCACGGGGATGATTCCATGGGTGGTCGATGGTGTTCTTCAGCGTCGGGCCGAGATCGTCAACTTTGTTGAAATGGTATTTAACCACTCGACGGTCTACCGACTAAGTCATGTTCTTCTTGGCTGTCTGGCAGTCGGGGCCTTCCATGTTCTCTCCATTTCCGCCTATTACATGCTCAAAGGAAAACATCCCGAGTTTGCCAGACATTCCTTTAACGGTGCTCTGATCATGGCCTTTGTTGCTTCTTTGGGTCTTGGTATAAACGGCCATTTTCAGGCACAGAACGTCTACGAGTACCAACCGGTGAAAATGGCTGCCTATGAAGGCCATTTTGAGACCGGCAGAGGAGATTTGCACCTGATCGGCTGGCCGAACGGCGAGGAAGAGCGGGTTGACTATGCCATTGGCATTCCAGGAGGACTGAGCTTTCTGCTCTTTGACGATATCACTTTTAGTAAACCGGTGGTTGGTCTCGACCGGTTCAAGAAAGAGGATCAGCCTCCTCTGGTCATCTCCTTTTTCTCCTGGCGGGCCATGGTTGGCCTTGGCTCGCTGATGATATTGCTCACTGGACTGGGTCTCTTTTACAATTGGCGGGGCAATCTAAAAGAGAAGCGTTGGCTATTGTGGTGTTTTGTTTTTGCCATTGGCTTTGTTATGGTTGCCAACCACTCCGGCTGGATCTCCGCCGAGGTGGGGCGTCAGCCCTGGACGGTCAACCCACCTGTTACCTGGGATGAAACTGGTGAAGACCTGGTTGTCGGGGCAGACGGGAAGGTCGAATATAATGAAGCTGAAGGACTTCGCACGGAAAATTCGATTAGTGCTGCAGTAACACCGGCGGAAGCGCTGACATCGCTGATCCTTTTTGTCATACTCTATATCGCTCTTACTGCGGTTTGGATTTTTGTTCTCGACCGAAAAATCCGCACGGGCCCTGTTCCCCTCGGACCAGATGAGGTGCATGACGATGCCTACGGTATGCGCCAGGCGACCATTGACAAGCAACACGCCCGGCTCAGCAGTGACGATGATGAAAAGGGAGGTGCAGTATGAGTCCTGAAATTCTTTGTATAATCTGGTTTATAATCTTGAATGTCCTACTCATCGGCTATGCGATCCTGGATGGTTTCGATTTGGGGGTAGGCATAGTCCATCCCTTTGCTGCCAAAACAGATACGGAAAGGCGGCTGGTGATGAACAGCATCGGACCGCTCTGGGATGGCAACGAGGTTTGGCTTGTCACCTTTGGTGGGGCACTGTTTGCCATGTTCCCCAACGCTTATGCTTCCATTTTCAGCGCGTTCTACCTGCCCTTTGTGCTCCTCCTTTTCGCCCTTATTTTTCGAGCCGTATCCCTGGAGTTTCGCTCTAAGAGAACCAGTGGTGCCTGGCGGTCATTTTGGGATTTTCTCTTTTTTCTGGGTTCGACATTATCCGCTCTGCTGTTTGGGGTAGCCGTCGGTGCGCTCATGCAAGGGTTGAACATCTCAGAACTGGGTGATTATCAGGGCACACTTCTTGATATGGTCACGCCCTTCAGTTTGCTCGTCGGTCTTTTTACGGTGGCTCTGTTGGCCATGCACGGTTCTATCTACCTCTATCTCAAAACTGAAGGAGAGTTGCAGGAACGCTTGCATGGTTGGATGTGGGGCACTTTTTATGTATATCTGGCCTTCTTTGTGGTGGTGACTCTTTATTCGACCATCCTGGTGGATGCCTCTTTAAAGCATTTTACAGACTACCCCATTCTTTGGTTGGTTCCGATGCTCAATGTATTGGCAATTGCTAATATCCCCAGGGCTATTTCCCAGCACAGGCCATTTTATGCTTTCATCAGCAGCAGTTGTACCATCGCCGCACTGGTCTTTCTTTTTAGTGCAGCGCTCTACCCTAATTTGCTGCCGGCCACGAATAACCCCGACTATGCCATAACTATTTTCAACGCGGCCTCAAGCCCGCTGACTCAGAAAATCGGCCTGATTATTGTGGCCATCGGTATGCCCCTGGTGCTTTCCTATACTATTCTGATTTATTGGACATTTCGCGGCAAAGTCGAGTTGGGAGAAGACAGCTACTAGCTGCATCATGGAGGGATTGAGGCAACCGGGAGACGATCAGATACACTTGATGTTCCCTTACAAAATGGGAGGCAATTTGCCATGGCTTCAACCCTCCGCTTGATTCTCGGTGACCAGCTTAACACCAAGCATTCCTGGTTTGGTAGTGTTGATAATGAGGTCTCTTATGTGATGATGGAAATCCGTCAGGAGACCGATTACGTTACCCATCACATTCAGAAAATCATAGCCTTTTTCGCCAGTATGCGAAATTTTCGGGACTGGCTGAAAGAGCGCGGCCATCGCGTTGACTACCTCACTCTGGACGATCCTGAAAACCACCAGGATCTAAGCAAGAATATTCACCGATTCCTCAAAGAAGGCAAATACGAGCGCTTTGAGTACCTCCTGCCAGATGAGTACCGGCTCGACCAACAGTTGGGAAAGTTATGCTCTTCTCTCGATATTGAAACACAAGGTTTCGATAGCGAACATTTTCTCACCACCCGTGATGACCTGGCCGAATTATTTGGCGATAAAAAATACCTTATGGAAACCTTCTATCGTCATATTCGCAAACAGAATAATTGGCTCATGGAGGATGGTAAACCTACGGGTGGCAGATGGAACTACGATAAAGAAAACAGGAAGGCCCTGCCGAAGGGAAAAGAGGTGGTCAAGCCCAGAGAGTTTCGTCATGATGTTAAAGAAATTGTTGAGTTGCTCCAGTCAGAAGGTGTCTCTACCATCGGTGAAATTGACACGGAGCAATTCATCTGGCCACTGGACAGGTCGGAGTGCCTCACCTTGCTGCGCTTCTTTTTCAGCGAATGTTTTGCCGATTATGGCAGATACCAGGACGCAATGCACACCGATCATTGGTCGCTTTTCCATTCCCGCATCTCTTTTGCCCTCAACAGCAAAATGCTCAGTCCAAGAGAAGTTGTTGATAAAGCAATTGCCTATTATGAGGACCATGATGAGGTAGACCTTGCTGCGGTAGAGGGCTTTATCCGTCAGATAATTGGTTGGCGTGAGTTCATGCGGGGTGTGTACTGGACTAAAATGCCTCAATATGCCAAATCAAACAAACTCAATCATCGCCGCAAGTTACCCGAGTTCTATTGGACAGGTAAAACGAAGATGAATTGCCTCAAGCATGCCATTTGCCAATCCCTTCAACAGGCCTACGCCCATCACATTCAGCGGTTGATGGTAACCGGTAATTTTGCCCTGTTGGCCGGTGTTCACCCCGATAAGGTGGATGAGTGGTATCTGGGAATTTACATTGATGCCATTGAATGGGTTGAAATAACCAATACCAGAGGCATGAGCCAATTTGCCGATGGTGGCATATTTGCAACCAAACCCTATGTTTCTTCAGCTAACTACATTAACAAAATGAGCAACTATTGTTCATCATGCCATTACAGTCATAAGGAGAAAGTAGACAACACACCCTGTCCCTTCAATTCTCTGTATTGGCATTTTCTTGACCG
The DNA here is from genome assembly GCA_030065655.1 of Desulfocapsaceae bacterium. Classification (GTDB taxonomy): domain Bacteria; phylum Desulfobacterota; class Desulfobulbia; order Desulfobulbales; family Desulfocapsaceae; genus Desulfopila_A. Next base: position 8,332 of record JASJDT010000098.1, read on the forward strand.
GCATCGCCAGAAGTTCGAAGATAATCAGCGCATGCGCATGATGTACAGTCTTTTGGACAAAATGGACGCAGCTGAAAGAAGGAACATCATCAAACAGGCAGAAAAGTATCTACGTAACCTCGACAATCTCTAATCTGATGAGATGATTGCCGGACAGCCACTGCGGATGCCCGGCTGATGATCTGAGAATCAGGGGACTATCCTGAACCTGACTCTTAGGACTCGGTTAGCTACGCCATGACGCTCCAGGGGGAATTCGACAATATGATTGTCGCCAATTCCTGCCGGATAATTTAATAGAATGGGCATTTCTCCCTGAAGTATTCCGGAACCAAAGCAGCGCCAGCATTCATGAAAACCGCCGCTTCCTCTCCCACCACAGTCGGGACAATGGATTTGGGCCGGCAACATTACCCGGATATGGCCGCCCCGATATGCCTGTTCGGCAGTAAGATTCACTTCCATAGCCAGTTGTTCATTCTGATTACGCTGATAGTCCCAACGTTCTGAGACAGTACTGAAAAACTGGCTGAACAGCGAATCGAGCCCAGGAGCCATTGATCTTGGTGCACTTGCCGGATGATTAACAAACGATTCCGAATACTGTTCTTCCGGGATCAGCGGTTCAGCTTCGTCTTTGACGAATCCCGGCTGGCTTCTACCATATGTTCTTGCCCGGGTCTTGCCGCGTAATAAGTCTAGGCTGCTATCATATTCCTTTCGCCGGGAAGGATTGCTGAGTACAGAATAGGCTTCTTGAATAGCCAGAAAAGGTTGTTCATCCCGCTTATAATGGTCAGGATGATATTCCTTGGCGAGTCGTCGATAGGCTGACTTGATATCACTAAGTGTTGAACTTGCCGGTATCCCCAAAATTACATAATAATTTTTTGGCATAACAGAACCTCCTGCAAAAGCAGTAGAAAAAAATAATGCAGGAATATCAATATATTATGAAATGCGTTAACTGTTAATATTTTAATTTCCCAAATATATTTTAGTACATAAAATTATTTTTTACAATATACCATAAAAAGTAACATAAAACATTTGACACATGTTTATTTGTAACTATTATTTTGGCAGCGATAAAATTACCAAGATAAAAATTAGGAGATAAAGTTGAAAGAAGGCAGCATGTTACAGCACATTTTTTTCATTAAAGTGCTGCCATATCGGAAAAAACAGAAGAAGGAGGTATGGTTATGTGGACAAGTATTGGAGACTTTGACAACATGTTCAGAGCCATGGATCTGCTTCGCAATCGTATGAACAGAGTTTTCCCCGATCTCGACAGATCATTTAGCGATGACTTTGGTTATCGATTAGCAGCAGACGGATCGCCCAGAACTAATCTCTATGACAGTGGAGATCACTTCGTTGTTGTTGCCGAGGTTCCGGGCATGACAAAGGATGACATTGATGTAAAAATTCAAGGGAACTATCTTGAACTGAGTGGCAGTCGTAAAATAAAAAGTCCTGAAGGATATAAAATACATAGGACCGAAAGTACTACCGCAACATTTACCAGGAGCTTCACCATACCCTCGGATGTGGATGTTGAAAAGGTTGATGCCTCATTACAAAACGGCCTTCTCACTCTCAAACTGCCAAAAGCTGAGGCAGCTAAACCAAAACAGATTAATATCAGCTAACAATTTTTAACTAATTTACGTGATTAGCAAAGCAAACGGAGGTGCAATTATGAGTGAGAGATCAGACATATCTAAAGTTGAGGAATCAATGCCCGATAGAAGAAGAAGCGAGCTGCCAACCATAACACCCCTCGTAGATATCTATGAAAATGATGAGGAAATACTCCTCCATGCAGATATGCCGGGTATCAATAAGGATGATATAAACATAAATATAGATAATGGTCGGCTCGTGCTCTCCGGCATCCGTCGACTGGAGAAAACAGGTGCAGCAAGTTGGGAAGAGTTTGGCGATGCAGAGTATCGCCGCATTTTTTCAGTACCGCAAACAATTGATACTACCCGTGTCAATGCTGAACTGAAGGACGGTGTATTAAAGCTGAAAATGCCAAAATTCGAGAAAGCAAAGCCGCGGCAAATTGAGATAAAAGCAGGCTAAAAATAGTATTAGTTAAATTAAAGCAAAAGGGGAATCATTTAATACGTGATTCCCCTTTTGTTTGTTCTGCTCCGCAACCTCCATATCTTTATCAGGCTAGCCTTTCCT
>JASJDT010000097.1 GCA_030065655.1 Desulfocapsaceae bacterium
CCGAATTCTTCAAGATGGCCTGGGAAGAAAAACATGGCGCGGGAAGTGTAGTTGCCTATGAGAGTTTCACCACGAAGGATACCGATTTCAGCTCTCAGCTCACCAAGATAATCAGGTCCGATGCCCAAGTCCTGTTTACTCCGCAATATTACAACGAAGTTGCTCTTATCGTTCAGCAGGCTAAAGACCTGGGCTGGGAAGGACCGATCGTCGGTAGTGACAGCTGGGGCTCTGCTGAGACTGTTGAATTGTGTGGTGAAGCCTGTTACGGTCAGTTTTTCAGCACTCACTATGCTGCCGCCGGTGCCCAAGGGGCAACCAAAGAGTTCATTGATCGTTACAAAGACGAATACGGATATGTTCCCGATGACGTAGCTGCTCTCACCTGGGATGCTCTTCGGCTTGCTCAGGCTGCAATTGAAAACTCCGGCGAACTCACCGGCAAAATTAAAGAAGACCGTCAAGCCGTTCGTGATGCTCTTGCCAAAATCGAGAATTTCGAGGGAATCACTGGTAATATGACCTTCACGGAAGAAGGGGATCCGAATAAATGTGCGGTTATCGTAAGAATCAGTGATAAGGGCGAGTACGAATTTTATAAATCCATCTGTCCGTAATCACTGACTGAAAAAATAAACAGTCGGACTATTGTCTGGAGTGCAGCCAACTTACTGCGCTCCAGACTTTTTATTGTCTACGCAGATTAATCTGCTTTTTGGTGTCAGAGTACAGGAACCCCTGTGTATTGACAGCAGGAAAAATGAAATGGCTAAACCTGGGCGGAAGGTGTCCCGGCGGTCTCTTTTTACTTGATCAGACAGGAGCTGTGTAATGGAATATTTTCTTCAGAACCTGATTAACGCCTTGCAATGGGGGAGTTTTTATGCCGTTATCTCAATTGGCTACTCCATGGTATATGGTGTACTCATGTTGTTCAACTTCGCTCATGGCGATATCTTCATGGTGGGAACATATATTGGGTTCGGTATTGCCACACTATTGCTGGCCCTCTCTTCGGCTTTTCTGCCGGGGTGGATGATTTTTATCCTAACTGTTGTCGTTACCATGTTCCTGGCCTCTTTTGTCGGGGTGTTTGTCGAATACGTCGGCTATCGACCTCTGCGAGGAGCTCCAAGAGCCTCTGCTGCCATCACCGGTTTGATGATCGGTATTATCTTTGAGACCGGCAACCTGATCATTCTGGGTGCCCAGCGTTTCAGCTTTCCACCGTTGATGGAATCTGTCTCCTATAATATCGGTGGGGTTTACTTCACCAATGTGAAAGTATTGATCATCGTTGCCTCGCTGGTGATGATGCTAGCTTTACATACTTTTATTCAGAAAACTAAATGGGGAATGGCAATGCGGGCCATGTCCTATGATTTTCTGGCTGTTCCTCTCATGGGCGTGTCCATAAACGTCATCGCGCCACTGACCTTTGCCATTGGTGCGGGTCTTGCCTCGGTTGCCGGCATCCTCTACGGGCAGGCTTACCCGGTTCTTGACCCTTATATGGGCATCCTGCTGGGCTGGAAGGCATTTGTTGCGGCAATTCTCGGCGGCAGGGGATCCATAATGGGAGCGGCACTTGCCGGATACCTGCTTGGTTTTATCGAAATTTTTGTGGCGATGGTATTTCCTTCGACCTTCAGGGATCTCATCGCCTACTCCATAATTCTTGTCATTCTGACGTTCAGGCCGCGTGGCTTTTTCGGAATGGCGCACAGTACCAGGCTGCGTCTGTAAGAAGGGAGTGTCAGGTTATTTCTATTCTCAAGCAAACAGGAATCTCGAATGGATAAAATTAAAAACTTTTTCAGGATGTTCTCCAATATTCCGCTGGCCGGCTGGCTCATGGGGAGCTTTGTCGCGGTTCTCATGGAGTACTATCTCGGAGATGCCATTTCCTATTATCTCTATTTACCCAAGATACCGGTATTGTTCGGCGCCTTATTTATCTTGAAAGAACCAATAATGATACCAAGTGTCTTAGCCTATGATCTGATTATCTATGCCTTGCCGATACTGCTGTTGGGCAAACTGCTGGCTCCATTTGCTAATGCTTTGGCCAGGATGCTTGAAAAAATACCTCTCTCCTTGGCGACACTTATCTATATTGTCGCCATTTACGGCATTCTCCATCTCTGGGCTGGCATTAACGACTACCGAGTACTGGTGGTTAAACTCACCATGGTATCCATTATCCTGACGATCAGTTTGAATATTATTAACGGCTATCAGGGTGAATTCTCCTGTTCGCATCCTGGTTTCATGGCTCTGGGAGCATATACTTCTTCAACTTTAACCTTGTTGCTATTCACCGACGACAAGATGTTTGGTGATGCTTTGCTGCCGGCCGCATTAGGGCCCTGGCTGTTTCCGTTTGTTCTGATTGCTGGCGGTGCCGTTGCTGCCATAGGTTCCCTTGCCGTGGCCATTCCCTCCTTTCGCACCCGTGGCGATTACCTGGCGATCATCTCCTTGGCCTTCATGTTTATTGTAAAAAGCGCCGTAGAGAACATGGAAATATTAGGTGGTCCTCGGGGGATGAGCAGCCAGCCTGCCTATGCCACACTGCCGGTGGTTTTTGCATGGATGGCGCTGTGTGTCTGGATCATTCACAATTTCACCACCTCCATCATGGGCAAAGCCTTGAATGCCGTACGCGACAATGAGGCAGCAGCCAATTCCATGACCGTCAACACCAGAAAAACCAAGGTAACGGCCTTTATGTTCGGAGCATTCTGGGCCGGCGTGGCCGGAGGACTATTTGCTCACGTGTTGCGCTATGTAAACCCCGGTACCTTTGGCATTCAGAAGTTGGCAGAGATTCTGGCGATGGTCTATTTCGGTGGCCTTAACTCGATTTACGGATCCATTGTTGGAGCGGTCAGTATAAGTGTGCTGGGTGAAGCGCTCAGGCCACTGGAGTTGTGGAAATGGATCATCATCCCCTTAATTCTCATTCTGGTTATGATTTTCAGACCACATGGGTTGATTTCTTTTACCGAACTGAATGTTAAAAACATAATTCGGCCCAGGGATAAAAAGCTCTCAAAAGGAGTTGAATAATGGCACCATTGCTTGAAGTCAAAGATATGACCCACTATTTTGGGGGGCTGCGGGCGGTTAATAATTTCAATCTTACCATTGAGCCTGGACAAATAAATGGTCTGATTGGTCCCAATGGCGCTGGCAAAACCACTGTTTTTAACCTGATTACCGGCGTATACACTCCAACAGAAGGCTCCATCTCCCTGGAAGGTCAAAATATTAAGGGGCTGGAGATCCACGAGATAGCCTCTATGGGGCTAGGCCGAACCTTTCAAAACCTCCTGCTTTGGCGGCATATGAATGTGCTCGATCATATCCGAATGGCTCATTATAGTCAGCTGGACTATGGTCTCTTTGGCGCGTTTTTCGGTACACGTAAATCTCGCAGAGAAGAAAAAGCGGTTATTGAAAATTCTTATAAGCTCTTAGAAATATTTGATATCAGCCAGTTTGCAGATCATATTGTCGGTAACTTACCCTATGGTGCCCAACGACGAGTTGAAATGGCTAGAGCCATGGCCACTAATCCAAAGATTCTATTTCTAGATGAACCTACTGCTGGCATGACGCCGGATGAGCTCATTCGTATGATTGAGATCATCCGTCAGGTGCATCGCGATTTTGGAGTCGCCATCTTTCTCATCGAGCACAGAATGAAGTTTGTCATGGAGCTGTGTGAATCCATTCAGACCCTGGTTTTCGGAGAGGTCATCGCTGAAGGTCCCCCCGAGGAAATCCAGAATAACCCGAAAGTCATCGAGGCCTATTTAGGCAAGGAGGATGTTCACTGATGCAATTAGTCGTGGAAAATCTCTCCGTATCATACGGTAAAATCAAAGCATTGCATGGTATCAGCTTCTCCGTAAATCAGGGCGAAATAGTAACCATCATTGGGGCAAACGGAGCAGGTAAAAGTACGACACTGCGTGCCATTTCGCGCATGATTCCCTCTGAGCCCGGTTCAAAGATCGAATTTATGGGTGAAAGCATTCTCAAATACAACACCGACAAGGTTGTCTCCAAGCTGGGAATCTCCCATGTTCCTGAGGGGAGAATGATCTTCGGCAATCTAACGGTTACGGAAAATCTCACCCTGGCGTCTTTTGCCCGCAAGGATTCTGGAGAAGTAGCCAAAGACAAGAAATGGGTATTCGATCTTTTCCCAAGACTCGATGAGCGTAGAGAGCAGCTGGCGGAAACCTTAAGCGGTGGCGAGCAGCAGATGCTGGCGGTGGGGCGTGCTTACATGAGCGGTCGGAAAATCATGATTCTGGATGAGCCTTCCATGGGTTTAGCGCCGCTGTTGATGCTTGACATGTTTGATGCGCTTAAGGAAATTAATGCACTTGGCACGACTATTCTACTGGTTGAACAAAATGCCAGGCTGGCATTGAAGTTCGCTCAGCGTGGCTACGTATTGGAAAATGGTCGTCTTGTCCTTCAGGGACCGGCAAGTGAACTCCTCGACAATCCGGAAGTGAAGAAGGCCTATCTGGGAGCATAGTAAAGCTGGTTGAGAGGATTTAACCAAACGGATTTTCTTTTCAGCCTGAACGGTCGCCTCATGTCAACTTCTGGGCATAGATATAGAGGTTTTCCGGTTGGGGCTGCCACCGACCACTTTCAAAATCCTGGCGTATCTGTCTAGCTTTGCGGCGAATGGCCCGTTCAGTTGCCAGTTCATGCTGACCATTGATGAGCTGGCGTGGTGGCTTTGCTTGGATTATCACCCTACAGCCCAATTCTTCAAGGATGGCAGCAATCTGAGGTTGGGTAATATCGACGACATCCTCACGCAAGGTTGGATCGACGCCAAATTCCTCCATCCAGGCCTGGGCAAGTCTGTCGGGAAGAAATGGTATCCATGGAATCTTACAATGTCCCTCCCAACCGTTGCGGGCGTCCTGGGCTCTGATTGCAATGATGCCTTCCGGGCGCGTCACTCTTATCATCTCCCTGATACATTGACCTGGCCTGGGAATGTGTTCAAAGACATACCAGGAAGAAACGGCTGCAAAGGTCTCCTTGGGAAAAGGCAACTCTTCACCATTGCCTGCCAGACAGCGCGTTTTCCAGTGTCCCGGGCTTTTCGTGTAGTCGATGAGTTTCTGATAACGCTGCACCTTTCCGGGTAGTATATCCACCCCCCAAATATCCAGCTTTCTTCTCAAGCCCTCTAGAACGAAATAACCGATGCCGCTACCGAAGTCGAGAAGGGGACCCTGCTGGGCCTGTGGGTATATCTCAAGAAGCTGTTGGCTGAATTGATTCCATCGGGTTACGCCTTTTTTTATTTTCTTGGGATTGCAGATTGTTTCCCGGCTATACTTTTTTTCGACCAGCTCGGCATGTTCATTTTCATTTGGTCTTTTGTTGCTCTTATTCATTAATTTTTACAGTCTTTTCTGGAGGTACATCTACCAATCATTTGAATATGTTCTTCTTCCTCTGTTGTAATGAATCCATACTACTGCACATCCATAGATCAATCGATAGATAATTGGATTGAAGATAAGCGTGAGCGTTTCTCTCCCTGCCTTTATGGTCGACAGACATGGGATGGATAAAACGCCAAGAGGATTGGGTAGCAATGGATAGGTAGACGAAAGGGCAAAAAAGACTCAAAAGAGCTGGATAATTAGAATATAATAAAGAAAAAGCAATTTTTCTATTTATGCTGATCTGTTTTCAATAGTGGTTAGATGGCAATCACCACTCTTACAAATAACCAAATAACCAATAGGAGAGCTAAGAAGAGAGGCGTTAACCAAATATTGTCTACGACATTGACGATATGAAGATTTCTCCAAAAGCATCCGAGCATCAAGGAGGCTAACATGCATACTTGATTGGATGGAATTGAAAATGGAGGCTCATCATGTTAGCAATGGTTGAGAATTTTGCCGAAAAGTATTTCACTGTCCGTTTGGCAGCGGCCGATATCGAAGTGGATGGCAATCGTCCCTGGGACTTACAGGTGAAGGATCCGAGATTGTTCTCACGTATTCTTTTAAGCGGTTCGCTTGGTCTTGGTGAATCGTACATGGATGAGTGGTGGGAGTGTAAAGCCCTCGATGTTTTTTTCTACAAGCTCCTGTGTCATCGGCTTGAAAAAAGTGTCCGCTTCACCTCCACAGTGCTCAGTACGGCCCTCAAATCAATAGCCCTTAATCGTCAAAACAGAAGAAAAGCACATGAAGTTGGGGAGAAACATTACGATGCCGGCAATGATCTTTTTGAGGTGATGCTTGATAAAAGAATGGTTTATAGTTGTGGTTACTGGGAAAATTGTAGCAATCTGAATCAGGCTCAAGAGGCCAAACTCGATATAATTTGCCGCAAACTTAACCTTGAGCCTGGCATGAGGTTGCTTGACATCGGCTGTGGTTGGGGTAGTCTGGTCGAATATGCTGCCCGTCATTACGGTGTGTCAGCGGTTGGGGTGACAATATCTAAAAATCAGGCAGAGCTGGCTAAAATGCGTTGTTCAGGCTTACCGGTTGACATAGTTCTGGCTGACTATCGCGAGCTGGAAGGTGTTTACGATGCTGTCGCGTCCGTGGGCATGTTTGAGCATGTTGGTTATAAAAACTATAGAAAATTTATGAAAATAGTCCGACGGTGCCTAAAGGAAGATGGGCTCTTTCTTCTGCATACCATTGCATCCAACACCACCAAATATCATTGTGACCCCTGGTTTGATAAATATATTTTCCCCAACGGAATGCTGCCCTCGATTAAACAGTTAGGAGATGCCATAGAAAAGCTATTTGTCATGGAGGACTGGCAAAATATAGGAGCACACTATGACAATACGCTTATGGTTTGGTACGATAATTTTGAACAGAACTGGTATCGGCTCAAAGAACGGTACGGCACAAGGTTTTACCGGATGTGGCGGTACTATTTATTATGTGTAGCCGGCACCTTTCGGGCCAGGCAAATGCAGGTCTGGCAGATTGTTTTATCTCCCCGGGGCCTTATCGGCGGATACCGGAGTTTACGCTGCAATAAATGTTCGGAAATGTGTAATTAACTGAAGCAGAGTACCACCAAGGTTGCCAAGGGTGCTTCTTCAGCAGGTGTGAACGTACGTTCTGCTGTGAGTAGAAGTCTTAAAGCATCGAGCATTAAAATAAGGACATGCGGAGGTTACGGGTATGTACCGAATGGATGAACTGCACAATTTATGATATTTAATTCTTTAACCTTTCTCTTCTTCTTTGCTGCAGTTCATTGTGTTTATGCCCTGCCGTTGTCCTGGGAAAAACGAAAGATACATCTCTGGCTTTCCAGCTATGTTTTTTATGCAGCCTGGAATCCACCTTTTGTCATTTTACTGTGGGTTTCAACGCTCATAGACTGGTTTACCGGAAAAAAAATAGCGCAAGCGACTACCAAGAGCCGCAAACGATTTTTTCTGGCTCTCAGTTTAGCTGTTAATCTCGGTATGCTGGGTTATTTCAAATATGGCGGATTCTTACTCGAAACTTTCACCTCCTTTCTTCAGACAACAGGGCTGGACTATCAACCAGCAGCACCAAATATCATTCTCCCTGTCGGTATTTCCTTTTATACATTCCAGTCCCTTTCCTATTCCCTTGATATCTACCGAGGCAGATTGCAGCCCTGGCCCAAATTCACCGATTTTGCCTTTTATGTCACATTTTTTCCCCAACTAGTCGCCGGACCAATTGTCCGAGCTGTTGATTTTTTGCCACAATGCCGCAAGCCGCGAAGGGCCACTCCTTACCAAATGGGTTGGGGGCTGTCGCTGTTGGTGATAGGACTCTTTGAAAAGGTTATCCTTGCGGATACGTTAATGGCTCCAATTACAGATACGGTATTTGCCGATCCTGAGGGAGCTGGAACTTTGGATGCCTGGAGTGGAGTTTTTGGTTTTGCCGGTCAGGTTTTCTTTGATTTTTCCGGATACTCCCTCTGTGCCATCGGTGTGGCCATGACCTTTGGTTTTGTTTTACCCGACAATTTCCGCTTTCCCTATGCAGCTATTGGTTTTTCCGATCTCTGGCAAAGGTGGCATATATCGTTGTCTTCCTGGCTGCGAGACTATCTGTATATTTCTTTGGGCGGTAATCGGAAAGGAGACCTGCGTACTTTTGCCAACCTGATGATGACCATGCTCTTAGGCGGACTTTGGCACGGTGCAGCCTGGACCTATGTAGCCTGGGGTGGATTACATGGCATATACCTGGCTGTAGAACGGTTTCTTGTCTCAATTTTAGGAGATGTCGCCTTTTTCAAGAAAAAGTTTGTCAGAGCCTTACTTGGTTTACTCACTTTTATTTTATTTTGTTTAGCCCTGGTGTTTTTCCGCTCCCAGGAGTTTGGTGATGCCTTCACGCTCCTATGGGTTATGTTTTGGCACCAAAAACAGCAATTACTTTCCCAGGCAGAAACATTGCAGGTGATGTTGCCTCTGGGAGTACTACTCATTGGTCAGGCCTTAATGCGCGACAGCAGTCTGGAAAAGGTAGCAGCCAGGATACCAGGATCGCTACGAATTTTGATCATAATCGGTGCTTTATTGACATTAAGTCTGCATACAGGAGGGGAGCGTGCTTTCATCTACTTCCAATTCTAGTGGCAGAGCCAAGCATTACTTTGGCAGATGGCGCTGGTCGTACATCTGGCTGCTCATTGTTCTCATCTACATCTTGATTATCGCCAGCTGGGAGTTGCATTGGCGGTTTCGCGGGTTCACCCCTAGTGTCACCGATGATTGGCCGGTGTGGAGCCAGATCCGTCGTCAGGCAAATAATCATGAAGATTCCCTTGCTTTGGTAGGTGCTTCGAGAATACTTTTAGGTCTTGATCCCGCAATTATTGAGAAAGAAACAGATTATTCGGCTCACATGCTGGCAATTGATGGCAGTAATCCGATTCCGGTTCTAGTGGAATTGAGTAACGATTCTGATTTTATCGGCAATGTTATCTGCTCAATCCCCTCTCTTTGGCTTGCCGGTGATTTGAAATCAAAGGGTGATCGGACTGCCAAATGGCTGCGTAAATATAGAAAACAGTCATTGTCATCAAAGTTGGAAACACGTCTGATTTTGACATTGCAAGGACTTCTGGTTTTTCGATATGGTGGCGTGACTCCTAAGAAGTTATGGGAGAAATGGCAGCAGGACAGGCCCGTAAAACCACCCTATGCCCCCATGCGTATCGACCGTTTCCGTACCGCTGATTATTCCATGATCGATCTCGAATCGCTCCGTGATGCCAGGATTGAGCGCACCAGGGACCTTCATCTAAAGGCAGCCATGCTGGGGAAGGAGGAATTTTTACAGCGTGTTAAGATTATTCAACAAGCTGTCGAACGTATCCAACAGCGGGGCGGCAAGGTCGTCTTTATCCGTTTTCCTTCATGCGGAGAGGTGTTGACTATCGAAGAGGAAACCGTTCCCCGCCATCTATACTGGGACGTCTTGGCAAAAGAGGTTTCAGCGCCTACAATACACTTTGAAGACCATGAAAATCTGCGGGATTTCAGCTGTACCGATGGTTCACACCTTGATTACAGTGATGCCCGGAGATTTACCCGGGAAATTATAACGATGCTGCAGCACCGCGACTTTTTTTAAAGACAAATTAGAAGTACTGGGCAAGGCTTGATAAAGATGAATCGTTGCACTCGGATAAACTGATAAAGGGTGCAGTATTGTATAGCTTGTGGGGGAAATAATGAAGAAAAAGATTCGCTGGGATGAGAGCCTGGTCATTGGCAATGAACTGATCGACAACCAGCATAAGGTGATGTTCGATCTGGCCAATGATTTGAATAATGCAATTAATCTTGGGGCAACGAAGGCTGTTATTGAAACCCTGTTTGGGGTGATCATCGATTATACCTTCAAACATTTCGCCAAGGAGGAAGAGCTTGTTCGCAACGACAAAGAATACATGCAACACTGTTATGAACACTACCAATTGCTTCGGCAGCTCCACCAATATTCGGTGGAATTTCGCAACGACCGCAATGTTGCAGAAGCACCGGGTGATTTCCTGGACAGATGGTTGCGCGAACATCTGAGTCACTGGGATATTCCTGTTTTTGGCGACGGAGAGCCGGCACCCCTTATCGTTGATGAGATTGAAAGCATTGATGATGCAATAGTGAAGAACCCAGCCAAACCTGAAGCAACTGCAGCAGTCGGACATGAGAATATGCGCAAACACAGGCGGGTCCGCTACGACAGGATTCTTAACGAAGAAATTGTCGGGCAGTTTTACAATACCGATGTCATGAGGACCGGGATCGCCAGAGTTGTTGATCTTTCCAGTGGTGGGTTGAAGCTATTTATCGAGCAACCAGTTGACGTAGGTGCTCTTCTTATTGTCAGTTGTCGGGTTGGCATGAATTTCAAAATGAAGGAGAAGGTTCGAGTAAGGAACCGGCATGAGAATTACTACGGTGTTGAATTCATTTCTCCTGATCCGGAAACAGTACGTTTTTTAACCCAGCTTATCGGTGCCGTCCGGCTAACTAAGGAGAGGTAGGAACAAGCAATTAATCTCCGTCGATCTACTTTTTGCTTTTTGCAATAGGATTGGAATGATCCAGTCAGGAATGGCAGGAAAGAGACTGCA